>CACXGY010000001.1 GCA_902767275.1 uncultured bacterium
ACGACGAGGCTCGAACTCGCGACCTCATGCGTGACAGGCATGCGCTCTAACCAAACTGAGCTACGCTCCCATATTTAATTGTCATTTTTCGGTTGTGTATCTCACTTTGGTTAGAGCCATATTGAACCTTTCGTTCGCCTTTGGCTCACTGAGCCAAACTGAGCTACGCTCCCATATTTAATTGTCATTAAAACTGTAACACACATCTATCGGCTACCAATCTATAATAACCTAACCATAATTATTTTGCAAGCATTTTTTATAAATTTTAATTCACTAATATATTTCTCGTCTGAATAATTGCTCTATATCAACGTCTATTATCCCTAATTTTATCGCTAATACTACACATGCTGTTCTACCTGTTACTTTTAATTTATAACTTACTGATTCCATGTGTTTTTTTACTGTATGTATTGTAATATATAACTTCTTTGCTATTTCTGAATTAGAATAATTTAGTGCAACCAAACTTAAAACTTCCTTTTCTCGTTTAGTTAATTTTTCAATTTTTCTCACTTTTCCTCCTCATTCTTTTTTAATAATATCAAATTGTTAAACATTTTTGGGTATTTAATATATTTTCACTTAAATTACTCTTTTTGTTAATATTTCTTAATAAAACGTCTTTTTTATAAATTTATTATTCTAATGATTTGTATTATAATCATCTTATGGTTAAAAAAATTTTAGCAATGAATTTTGGCGGTCTGGGAGATGAAATATTATTTTTGCCTGCCTTAATATCTTTAAAGAAAGAGTTTCCTGATTCTAAGATTACTCTTGCACTTGAACCAAGAAGTAAGTCTATAACTCAACTTACAAATATAATAGATGATGTAATCCTTGTAGATATAAAAGGTGGAAACAAATATTATGAAATACTCAAATTTATCAAAACAGCAATGTTCTCAAAATTTGATATGGTTGTATCCTCAGGAGCAAATCCCATGATTTCTGTCATAGAAGCAATGACACTTATACCTAAACGCTACGGATATGATACAGGACTGTTAAGCAGACTGCTTCTAACTAATGCTGTTTCTCTTAATAAAAACCAATATGCAGGTGCTATGTATCACGATTTAGTCAGGCCTGTGACAAATTGCAATACTGAACTGCCGGAAATATCAGTAATACCCGAAAACAAAATCCCGGATTCAATACTAATCCATCCCGGAGTCAGCCTAATGAGTAAGAAAAAAGGATGTATTAAATCAATAACTTCGCAAGAATGGGCTGAACTCATTGACAGATTATCAGCATACGGAAAACATATTATCCTCGCAGGCGGACCTGATGATGAAGAATGCATTGAAGATATTAAAAAATATTCTAAAACACAAAATTTTGAAAACTATTACGGAAAAACAAAAAATTTGGTTGATTTAGCAAAACTAATATCCTCAGCGGAAAAATTTGTATGTTCGGATTCTGCACCTTTGCACATCGCTGTTGCTTTGGGAGTCAGAACCTTTGCCTTTTTCGGTTCAACGGATGATAAAAAACTTATCCCTAAGGAACCATGGATAACACCGCTTAAATCCAATGATAACTGCCCGATTAAACCTTGTCTATGGGAACATCGCCAAACTTCATGCAAAGATTTATTCTGTTTAAAATACGATTTTGCACAAGTCGCAAGGATTATTTGTGAACAATAAAAAAACGACTTTTTGAACAATGATTACTGATTGTCAACTGCACAATATTTCTCCTGACAAGAAAAGAAATAGATACCTATGATATTAATAAAATATAATTAACTTAATATAAAATTAGGGTATTATTTATCTTCTATAAGAAATTACCTCTTATTAATATTTTACATGATTTCTATTTTCCATTTATAATAGACATATAACACAAACTTAAGGAGTAAATTATGGATGCAATAATCATATATTGTACAGTCCCTGATAAAAGGGTTGCAAAAGAAATTTCAAAATATATTATTAAACATCATCTGGCAGGATGTGTCAGTGCGATTGACAAGGTTGAATCTGTTTTTTCGTGGGATGGAAAAATGGAACAAGAAAAAGAAATTTTACTTATGATAAAAACTCTAAGAGTTAACTTTGAAAAAATAAAAGTGCTTATTTCAGAATTACATCCGTACAATGTTCCTGAGATAATAGCAGTACCAATAGTAGATTGCAGCAAGGAATACTTGCAATGGTTAGCACACGAAACTCAACACTAATCAAATCCGAATTGATACGATACATTGCCTCTCTCGGACTGGATATTAAAACAGTAACAAAAGCAAGAGGAAATAAAGGATTTTTCCGTGAAGGCAGAATTGATGTATCTAAAACGTTAGATGATGATTCATCTATAAAAACAATCGTTCATGAATATGCACATTTTGTGCATCACAAACTTGATAAAAATATCAATGACTTGGATATATTATTTGGAGAAAACTCTTGTGAGTTGATAGATGAACTCGTTGAAGTTACGAATTTTGTTGATAAAAATTCTTTATGCGGCAAATTGATTATTGAACGTGACAGACTAAAAGAAAATATCGACAACTTGTGTAAAGTTATTAAAATGAAATACCCTGACTTTTCTCTAACAGATGATTTTAAACCATTTAAAAAGTATTCAGGGTGGTCAAATATAAGATATTTGGAGAAGTATGACAGAGTAAAAGTCCACTCAATCGGGTCAAACAAAATTTATTCGGTAGAAACAGTCAAAGAAGATTTCCCTGATATCCCTGAGGAATTTGAAGCATATTTAAAACTAAAATCAAAACAGAGAAAACGTACAAAAATATCGAGAAGGATAACAAAATTAAACAAATACTATTCCGAGCCGTGCGAACTATTTGCAAGATTTGTAGAAGGTTTGTATATTGATATTGATAAAGTCAAAACTCTTGCACCTAATGCATTTGAACGTTTTATAGAACGATATAACAAGAATTATTATTACGGGTTAAGAGAAATTTTTTCTATCTTGAGAGTATTAGTATATTAAGGAATTGTAACGATTAAATCAATATCCTCTAAATGAATGGTTGATTTTCAAAAAAAAATCATTAACATGATGTTGAAGGTAGAAAATATACGAAGGAGAATACCCCATGGCAAATTTTAGTGCCTCATCACTCTTTGCAGGAGTGAATGCAGGAGTTACAAATTCTTATGCTGTGTTATCTAAAATGTATTCAGGCGGATTAACCCAGAAGAATTTAGCAAAAGCAATGACAAATACAACGTTACTCTCCAATGGTATGGGAACAACATTTGCACAATATCTCTCATCAAATTTTGCGACATTGGATAAAAATAGTGACGGAACACTTTCTGAAAAAGAAGTAAATAAACTAATGGATCAAATCTCAACCAGAGGTTTAAACAGAGAACAAGTAAACTCATTAGGTGCAATGAGCGGAATCTCTGCAAACACACAAGCAACTATCATTGATCACTTCAATGATATCGATACAAACCACGATGGTTATGTGAACAGCGGAGAAGTTCAAGCATACATCTTACAATCAAAATTGGAAAATCAAAAGCATAAAGACAGAACAACAATGATAAACAAAACCTCCTTGTTCTATGCAGACGATAATCAAGATAACAGTTCTACAAGTTTGTTATCTTATAAATGGTTACAAGACGACAACGAAAAATCCTAAAGGATTATAGGGAAAGCACATAATTAGAGATTGTTAGTGATTTAACAGGTTTATGCTATTGGCAAATGTGCGACAAAAGCGGCAGAGTATTTCTGTCGCTTTTGATTTATATCATTCAAACGGTTGATATTTCTTTATTAAAATATGAAGCCATGTTTGAAATTTTTTCTAAATGTGGTAATATTATTACGATAAGACAGTTATAACAGTATAAAAGGAGAAAAGTCATAGCACCGGAAGATAAGAGATACGGGAACAGACCCCGTGATAATAAAGATAAAGTAATAATGAACGAACGTATCCGTTCATCAGAAGTAAGATTAATAGACGAAAATGGCGAAAACCACGGAGTTGTAGCAACTTCAAAAGCGTTGGCTATGGCTGAAGAAGCAGAGTTGGATTTGGTTGTTGTCAGTCAGAACCAAGAACCGCCTGTTGCAAAAATTTTAAACTACGGTAAGTATAAATATGAACTTGAAAAACGTGCTAAAGAAGCAAAGAAAAAACAACATACTGTTGATGTGAAAGAAGTTAAAGTTCGTTATAAAATAGATACTCATGATTATCAAGTCAGAATAAAAAATATAAATAAATTCATTGCACAGGGAAACAAAGTTAAAATTGTTGTAATGCTAAGAGGTAGAGAAATGCAGCATTCTCATTTGGCTTTTGACCTTGCTAATAAATTTATGGAAGATTTAGTCGGCGAAACAATAGTTGTTGAAAAGAAACCTCAACTTGAAGGCAGAAACGTCACATTGTTCCTTGCTCCGGCTTCATAAATTTTTAAGAATATTAGATAATAAAAAATCGTTCTTCATCAGAAGAACGATTTTTATTAATTTACAATATAACTCGATAATATTAGCCTGTATTCTTTACGATGACTATGACCATTTTGTTTGAATACTGTCAAATTTTGCAATAAGTGTTGCAATATCTGCGGCACTGTCTTCTGCAGATTTTTCTAACGCATTACCAAATACTCCTGAAACAGATCCATATCCTTCATCTGATAACCAAGAAGCAATATCACCTTTTACAGTTTCAATTGCACTCATCGCAAGTTCATGATCATTTGCATCAATAAACGTTTCTATGCAATTATATCCGCCATTACCTTGAGAATCTTTAACAATATTTATACCTCTTATATCTGTGTGGTTTGTATTTGTTTTCCATAAAGAATACTCATCATCTGTTAATATTCTCAAACCTGCATCATCAACTTCGCCGTCACTTTTAACATTGAATACAACATGCAAGTGGTCATAATCTGCATTATCAGAACCGTTATATGAATTTATACTTACTGCATCACCTGTACCTAAAGAATCTGAAATAATATTTTTTGCTCCTGCAAGGACAAAGAATGTATCATCTCCGGCATCACCATAAAGAACATTTGTTTCTGATGTCGCAAAGATTACATCATCTCCGGCACCTGCATGAATCTCATCAACAATACCTTCAGTTGAATCGTAATTTACATCATTTCCGTATTTACCTGTATATATCCATTCATCTTTATTACTTGCCAGAATTTTATCACTTCCGGTATCACCCGCAACAAAATCTGCAATCTGCTGATAAATATTACCTTGATATGTAACCTCATAAGGCATTCCCTCAGCAGGAACTCTTATTTCTTCATTTTTTGAAGTTCCCATTAAATGCATTAAATCAGACGGATAAACAACATATTTAAAGTAATCCGCCATGTTATATTCAGTACCGGTCGAATCAATAATTTTAGTAACTACATTATCTCTTTCAAAGAAATAATCCTTTACTCTTAGAGTATTTTCACCATCATAGTGAATTAACAAATCATTAAAATACCTACTGGCATCTCTGTCATAACCTGTTTTTGATGCAAGCTCATCTATTGTTGCATCGTTGAACCGCAAAGTTACACTTCCGCCTTCCTGATACAAGGTATCGGAGCCGTCACCTGCATTAAAGACAAAAGTATTTTCTCCGCCTTGAGTAAACAAAGCATCATCACCCTTGCCGCCTGTCAGAGTATTTGTTCCGCTTTTTGCTATAAGGATATCCTCATGATTTGTTCCTGCATATTCACCGCCGGTTGCCAAATCAAAACTTCCTAAATCAGATTTGTTACCGTACATTGTAGAAAGTGTTCTTTCTTCATCAGGAGATTCCCAATTATAAGCGATAACTTTATCAATTTTATTATCAGAGTCAAAATAATTATCAATAATAACGTAACTGTCTTTATTTGATAAATCTTTAGTATTTATGACAAGACCTTTACCGCTATTGTTTGTATAATATTTGAACTTACTAAAATCAACATCCGCAGTCGATGCCGATTCAAATCGTATAATATCATCTGATGCATAATTTTTAACAGTATCAATACCGTATTCACTGTTATAGGTAAAGTTAAATGTATCAACACCGCTGCCACCGACTAGGATATCGTCTCCGCCTCCGCCGTTAAGAGTATTGGCGACACCGTCAATTGCATTTAAAGTATTGTCACGATTGTTACCGCCTATACTAAATGTTGCCTCAGATGTTCTTGAATTCCACTTATCAACTCTTAATGTTGATGTATAAATATCATCTGTATAGTCTGCTTGACAATCCCAAGATACATTTAAGTCTCCGTCATTATTAATACTTGAAGTTACATTACCTTCAACCAAACCCAAGTTGATGTTTGTTTTTGTAGTTTTATCGCTTCCCAAATAAAGTTCAACATTGGTTTGATTTCCCCAAATACTGACATTCTTAGTACCTTCATTTGAATAAACTGTATCGTTTCCGCCATGCAAACATATAAGTTCTTTGTTACCGTTACCGCCGTATATCGTATCGTCCCCGAAACCGGCAGAATATAATAAGACCTCATTCGGCATATTGGTTCCATGAATTTCTCCTGTATAAGGACCGAACGGCTGAACGTCAAAAGTTCTTACCCAAGGAATTTCAACAGCAGTTGCATACTCAGGAACAGTATAGGTTACCTGAACTCTATCTTCTGCAAAAATTTCAGGATATTCCCAAATATTCAATTTTACTTGATTTGTTCTTGGATTACCTTTTGCATCAAAATAATCTTTAATGACTATTGAATACGCAGGGTCATCCGCATTTGTCAGACTTATATATAAATTTCTATCCTGTCCTGTACCTCTGCAAAATATACCGCAACCGTTTTCAAAGATTTCTTTATCAAAATCAAGAGTGACGGTTGAATTTTTATCATCACTTAAATAAATTGTCTTTACACAGTTTTCCGTACACTCTCTCCATTCCCAATCAGTACCTTCGTCATGAACCTCAACCGCTAACATAGACATATCAAATTTTACGGTTGAGTTACCTGAACCTAAATGAATATCATCATCTCCTGTACTTGCGTTTATAACATCATTTCCGCCGTTTGCAAATATTATATCTCTGCCCTCAGTTCCATCAAAAGTTTCGGCTGCAGGAGTCCCCATAACAATATTAGCACCGTTTGTAGTGATATTTTTGACGGAATTTTTCTTATTTACTCCTGTGATTTTACCTTTTTTATTAACAGTATAGTAATTTTTAACCGTAACAGAATCATTTTCTCCATATTTAACAATTAGGTCTTTATTATTTTTCTTTTTCCCTTGCTCTAATTTTAAGGTCGAAAGGTCAATATCATTGAATTGTAAAGTATCAGTGCCTTTGCCTTGATAAATTGTATCATTGCCATCGCCTGCATTGAAAATGAAAGTATTCTCTCCTGCTTCGCCGTAGAGTTTATCATTACCTTTTCCGCCTGTAATAATATCACCTCCGGCTCCGCCTTTTATGGTGTCATTTCCTGCACCACCTTTTAAATTATCTACTCCTGCTCCGCCATTTATTGTGTCGTTAAAATCAGAACCTATAACAGTATCTTTACCGGCTCCTGAATTGATTGTAACCCCATACTGAACTCCTTTTTTAACCTTTATAGGGTTTGTCAATTCGCTTGCATCAATTTTATCTGCAAGAGCAGAACCTGTAACACTTTTAAGTCTATTTTCATCAGTTATCTTAAATTCATTAAATATTTTATTATCAGGAGTATAAAAACCGTAAAAATAAGACGTTAGATCAGAGTCATTAATCAAAACTTTTGCACCTGTATCTTTGCCATAATAATTTTTTATGGTTACGGAATTATAATTATCTAAACTGATTATTAAATCATTTTTACCTTTTTTGCCTGTTCCATGACTATATCGCAAAGCATAAATATCAATTTCTGAACCTCCTTCAGTTGTAAAACTAAGATTTAAAGTTTCTCCTTTTGTTAAATTGATAACATCATGCCCGAATGTTGACTCTACATTATAATGGATAGTATTTTCGCCCTTGCCGCCTGTTATAGTGTCATTGAATTCAGACCCCGTAATATCATCATCTCCTGCACCTGCGCTAATGAGTAAGTTTGTTTCAACCTGAACCTTTTTACCTTTTTTCTTTACTGTTTTATATTGCTGTTCAACATCAGATGCATCAATCACATCTGCCAGAGCAGAACCTGTGATTTTTGATTTAACAACATTATCTTCATCAAATGCTAAAAAGTCGGCAGTATCTGTTACCAAATTTTTACCGTTTATATAAACAGTCGCACCTGTTTCTTTGCCGTAATAATTTTTGATTGTAATTGAATCATTTTCATTTTTATTATTAGTAATTATTAAATCATTTGCTCCTTTTCTCGTGCCTTTTGTAAAGGTAAGAGGAATAAACGATTTAGAATTATCATCATCATAAGAGATGTTTAGATTCAATGTTTCACCTTTAGTAAGTTTTATTATATCTTTTCCGAAAGACGTGTTATTAAAATCGTCATAAGTATAATCAAATGTGTTTATTCCTGCACCACCTACCAATGTTGAATTAGAACTTGATGCGGAAATTTCATCGTTTCCGCCCAGTGCTTGAATAGTCTGATTAACGCCACCCTCATCTATAACATCATCAAAAACAGTTGTTGTAAGTTTTTTCGCAACTCCTGCCAACCAATTTTGTTTTGCACCTCTAATATAATTTTCATTAACATAATTAAGAATATTTACACTCGGAGTTTCTGTTGAGTCCGTGGTAATCGTTTTTACAGGGAAAGTCCCATTTTTTGCAAAGTAATCTTTCAAAACAATTTTGTGACCGTTTACCGTCATAGTAAGGTCATTACCCGTATCCGAACCTTCAAAGGTTAAATCATTAAAATCATTCAGGTTTTTAAAGTATATGCCTGTATTTTTCGTTTTTGAATTAATAGTAATATCCTTATCCAAGATTGTAACATCAATTGTATGAACTTTTTTCTTCGCCATTATTATTCTCCTATTCTTAATTTGTTATTAAGTATAACAAAAACCCTCGTCTGAAAATAAAACAAGATTCATATAGTATTTGCTTATTGTTGATTTTAGCAATACCCCGAAAAATTTGATAAGAACACTTCTTGTTAATATTTTTTTGCTCAAAGTCATAGACCAATTATAACATACAGTTAAATGATTGTAAATTTTTATACTTGAAATGTTTTTATAAAAATATGGAATTAAATAATACGAATTCAAACATACATTCCGCAAGAGCAAATATGCCAAGTTATAATGCTGTTCAGATAAATTTACAAAAACCGACAGTTAATGCACCTCAACCGTCGTTATACGACTACCCGATATCTGACGGACAATTGTATTATCCGCCATTATCAACAACTGTAAACAGTGACAACAGAATAAAAAGAAGTCCTTCCGGTATTGATGACTATGATAATTACCAAGAGGTCGATAAATACGGAAACGTCATTGCGGATATACAATATTCTAAAGACAAAGATGCTTTAGTGCAAAAGATTACAACAAAATCTCCCGACGGAACTATATTGAAAAAAACTCTGAAAAATTCCGCTAATTTTAAATCTTCAAATATTGTCATAACTGACAAAAACGGTAAAATTCTTTTATCAAAAGATAAAACTTATGAAAAAATTGATGAAAACAATGCAAAGACTGTAATAAACGGAGAAACATATAACATTTCCGGATTAAAAGGAGATGTAATAAAAGTTGAACACAACGGAGAAGAAATTCAACTCGATTTAAACAAAATGCTAAAAACAGATGTAAAATTACTTCAACTTTGCATATCGCCTGACAATTATCCTATACGAGATAATAATATAACAGATGAAGAAAAAGAAAAATTGTTCAACAGAATAAAATCTCTTGGCGGAGATGATTTATTCAGATTATCAAAAAGTGTTGAACATCTTCAATTTTTAGATGAAAAAAGCCATGAAGCCTTTTTTGTTGAACACGGCAAAACATTATTGTTAAGTCCGAAGGATTGGGAAAACTCTCACATGGTAGCAGAACACGAACTCGGACACGCAATTAATCATACATTCACACATACATTACTTTCCGAAAATGATTCGTTCAAAAATATAAGAAACTACGAAAAATTAAATTTCAAACAAAGCGGAAATATGACAAACGGGGACAAATTATTTAGCAGTAAATTTCTGGATGGAAACCCTGATTTAGCATGGTCTGATGCAAAAACCAATGGCGATGAAATTGATGAGTGCAATCTCAGAGATGAAACCTTCGCTGAATGTTACAATAATCTGAATACAATGGATATTATTCACTATGATGAAGAAGTTCTGCCTATGCGAACACTATCTCTGTTTAAATATATGCCTCGAACAATGGCAATAACAGAACAACTGTCACAAATATAAAATAGTAATGTTAGAAATCTTCCGTATCAAATGCTTTTCTTGTCAAAGGGAGTCTGTTTTGCATTGTTTCAAAAGCACTGTATACAGGTGTTTCTTGAGGAACAGATGCTTGATACGATTCTGCAGACACAACATTTACAGGTTTTTCTGCTGCTACATATTCTTCTGTCGGTTCTACGGAAGGTTCTGTAGACTTTTGTACAACAGGTTTAACTGCATTGTTTTCAAGTTCTTTTATATAATTTCTTCTGATTTCTTCTAACTGTTGTGCATTCTTCTTAGCGACTTCCGAAGGATTAACATAATTTCTATTTTGTTCCGCAACAGGTTTCACAGGCTCTACCGGTTTTTGTGACGTTACTTGTACCGCAGGTTTAACTTCATGTTTCGGTTCAACCTTGATTGGTTTGAAAGTAGGCTCTGTCTTTTGTGCCACTACTGTTTCTAATGTTTCTGCAGGTGCAGGTTGCGGTTTTGCAACAACAGGTTTCACAGGCTCTACCGGTTTTTGCGATGTTACTTGTACCGCAGGTTTAACTTCATGTTTCGGTTCAACCTTGATTGGTTTGAAAGTAGGCTCTGTATTTTGTGCCACTACTGTTTCTAATGTTTCTACAGGTGCAGGTTGCGGTTTGGCAACAACAGGTTTCACAGGCTCTACTGGTTTTTGCGATGTTACTTTTGCAGGCTTAACTTCATGTTTCGGTTCAACCTTGATTGGTTTGAAAGTAGGCTCTGTCTTTTGTGCCACTACTGTTTCCAATGTTTCTGCAGGTGCAG
>CACXGY010000002.1 GCA_902767275.1 uncultured bacterium
AACAGCCGACAGTTCCAAACACACAACCTGTCGTGAACAATAATCCGACTCCGCAACCTGTTGTGAACAATGAAGGGGTTAATAATACTCAGCCGACAGTGCCAAACACACCGCCTGTCGTAAACAATAATCCGACTTCGCAACCTGTTGTTAATAATGAAGGGGTTAATAATACTCAGCCGACAGTTCCAAACACACCGCCTGTCGTAAACAATAATCCGACTCCGCAACCTGTTGTGAACAACGAAGGGGTAAATATTGTTCAACAGCCGACTGTTCCAAACACACAACCTGTCGTAAACAATAATCCGACTCCGCAACCTGTCGTTAATAATGAAGGAGTTAATAATGTTCAACAGCCGACAGTTCCAAACACGCAACCTGTCGTAAACAATAATCCGACTCCTCAACCTGTTGTTAATAATGAAGGAGTAAATATTGTTCAACAAAGACCTATCGACAGAGTGCCTATAGATAATCACAGGCAACCGATTGAAAACAGACGTGATATCGGGATAAATGACAGACCCCCGATTGAGTTTAAACCTGTTGACACAAGGTTTAACTATGATCCGACAAGGCAAATAATTGATGCAAGAATAGCAATGGACAGACCGCCGATTAATCCGCTTAATGACAGACCATTTATAGATAATCGCAGACCTATTATACCGATGCACGAGCCTGAACCTGAAATGCCGAAACCGACTGAGTTAAAACAAACAGAAGCCGCAGCAAATCTGTATGCAAATCTTTCGATGAATGATATAAACAATCCTACTTTGACCCAAATGCGTCAAAGACTTTCCGATGACGCTATTGAATTATTGTTTACAGGTTTAATCAATTTAAACGAGTTGTCTGATACAATAAAACATAACGGACATGATGCACGTTCAAAACTTATTCTGGCGATGGCTAATGCTTCTCGTCAAGGAATAGATAATTCTCAAATAGCCAGTACTATGAAAATGGTATCTGAGAGCATGGCATCAGAAGAAAATAATCCGGCTTCTATTCTTAAAAACATTATTATGCTCTATCTTCCTTGGTATCCGCTCCAAGATGGGGTAGGATTTAATCTCTCTATTGAAACAATGCCTAACAGTTCTGATTTTTCTTCTTTACTGAAAGTATTTATTCAGACAAGGAATTACGGTAACGTTAACGGTTCTCTTGTTTTGCTAACAGGAAATGCAGTCGATATGAATATTCAATGTAATGATGCATTCCCTAAATCAGATTTATTGGATAGGATGAAAGAGGTAACGGAAAATCACTCTATTCAATCTAATATTACCGTAGAAGAACACGTTCAAATGGCTAATGAAATGGCAAATCAGCAAGCAAAAGTTAATCTGTCATCAACGTTTGAATTGAATCCGTTCTTATTGTTAATGGCACACTCTTTTATAAAAAATACAATTATTATAGACAGTAACAAGATTGTTTAAAAAATAAAAAACCGCTGAAGAAGCGGCTTATAAAAAATATAGGAAAATTTATAGGGAAAATTATAATTAAAATCTTTTTTAATTTACTTTTTTAAGTAAATATTTTGAATGTTCTGTCTACATTGTCTTTAGCAACATTCTTCAAAGAATCAATTTCTGTTTTGATAGCGTTACGTTCTGTTTCCAATTGTGATAATTGGGTATCATATCTTGAATCTTTTGCGTTAATTCTGTTCATATCTGCTTCGTATTCTGCTTCCGCTTTTCTCAAGTTAACTTCATCAGAAACTTCTTGAACTTTAGTAGAAGAAGAAATACTTGTGTCTTCAAAAACTTTGTAGATATATGGTTTGCCTGATTTTGGTTCTATTTCAGCAGGATCGTGCTCATCAGCATTACCTGTGTCAGGATTGTTATAAATTACTTTCATGTTGTCATAATCGTATTCATAACATGCTTCAGGGTCTGCACTTGGTTGCATGATTACAACATATCCTTCAGATACTAATGTTGATAACAATGTATATGAATCATTGGCAGAAATATCACAAATACCTTGTTCTTTTAAGGCTTCTTTTACCTCATCACATGAGTTACAAATAGTTCCGTTAACATTGAATAAGAATCCGACTTCTTTTGAAGCCATTTTAGAAAATGTGCCATCTAAGAATAAAGTTGAACCATCGTTTGCAACGGATTTATATTGAATTTTTGTCGCATCAAGACGTTCCAGATAAGTTTGGTAAACTTGATCTGATTCATTAGCCAATTGAAGTTTTTGTGCTTCAAGTCTTTGAGCATCATATTCAATTGCATGTTGTCTTGCTGTTAGTGAAAGCAGACGTGCTTGTGATGCGGCTAAACCCATCGATTACTCCTTAGTTCTTTTCCTATACCTCGTAATACGGCATAATCATTGAAAATCTTTAGGGTTTAACAAAAAGTTGTTACAAATGTTAACAAATTTTTTATTTAAAATATACACACAAATAAAAAAATCAGCAAACAAACCTTAGACCTTCTCTTAGATTAAAAACTCTATGGCTTCAGAATTTTATATAACTCCCTTTGACAAGGAATGTTAATAATAAAATCTTCTATTATAAATTTGTCTTTTGGGATAATAAAAATAAATTTTCTAATTATAATTACTTCAACACCGGCAAATATGCTTGAGTATACGAATAATCTTCTTTAAAACCTACACTCCTATACATTTTCAATGCACTATAATTATCGGTTTCCGTAGTAACATTTATTTCAGAAAAATCACATTCTCCTTTTTTCAACGATGTTTTAATAACACCAAGCGAGCGTTTTAGTAAATGTTCGGAATATCCTTTTCCTCTAAAATCTTTATTTATAGCAACCAACGGAATGTTTGCTATTTTGCCGCCGGTTACATTAGTGAAGGCAAACCCAACCGGTCGTTCTAAATGTAACAACACTGATGTTGCCTCAGGAAGGAACTCTCCATATATTCCGTCAATAATTTTATCAATAATATCTTCCGTTCCTTGCATACTTCTAAATCTTGTATCAAAAAGTGCATCAGAGGTTTCTTTAAAATTATTATGAATAACTTTTATTGCTTCTTTTCTATAAGAATTATCCCAACCTGCAACTCTTATATGATAACCCAAGTGAGAGAGTTCAGATTTGTCATATACAAGATTTGATTGTTCATCGTTAAACAAGAATCTTAAAACAGCAAGTCCGACAAATCTAAACCCGAAATGAGCAATATCTCCGGTAAAATCTCCTTGTGAACCCATCATCGGATAACATACTACTGATTTTTTTCTGTCCTCTTTTGTTTGTTCTAAAAATTTCTCTATCAAACATCTTCTTTTTTCTATTAAATCTTCATTTCCCAGACAGTGAATCATATTCAACTCAACAGACTCTGATATTGCCGTTGTATAAACTAAAAATGCAGTAGGAAATTCGTTTTCATACAATACCAAACATTTAATTAAATTATTTTCCACAGCCTCAACGAACTCATCGAACGGTAATGGAGGTAATTCAAATTTGTAATCAGATACTGCATTTGAAACAAAATCAGCATATACTCCTTTAAAAAATAGCGATTTTTCTTTTGTTAAATTTTCTACTTTATAATCTTGCATTCTTTTTTCCTTTAAACCAATTTTCTTATCACATTATAGCATGTGGTGCATTTTTTCTTTTTTTGTCATTATATAACGTTCATTATACTTATTTATATCAGTTTTTAGATTAATTACTTCATGTATGGTTAAGCCATATCCTGTTAATCCAATTATTTTCTTAGGATTATTAGTTAATAAATTAAAATTATTAAACCCTAAATCCAAAATAATTTGTGCACCGACGCCGTAATCTCGCAAATCAACAGGAAAACCCAGAGATAAATTCGCTTCAATTGTATCTTGTCCTTTATCTTGCAAACTGTATGCTTTTATTTTATTAACAAGTCCGATTCCTCTGCCTTCATGATTACGCATATAAACCACAGCACCTTTTCCGTATTCGTCTATCATCTCTAATGCAGCATGAAGTTGTGCATTACAGTCACAACGCAAACTGTGCATAACATCGCCTGTAAAACATTCACTATGTACACGAATCAAAGGAATTTTATCCGAACCGTCATCTTTTACAATGGCAACGTGTTCCTGTCCTGTCAAATTATTTGTATATCCATAGATTTTAAAATTTCCAAACATTGTAGGTAAATCTGCGACCGCATCTCTGGATATAAGTTTTTCGGATTTTAATCTGTAAGCAATCAAATCCGCAACCGTAATAAATTTCAAATTATGTTTTTGGGCAAACTCAAACAACTGTTCACGTCTTGCCATATGACCATCTTCTGTCATTATTTCACACATAGCACCTGCAGCAATATGTCCTGCCAAACGTGCCAAATCAACAACAGCCTCAGTATGACCTGTTCTTTCTAAAACTCCGCCCCTTCTTGCAACACACGGAAACATGTGTCCGGGTTTTCTTAAATCAGACGGTTGTGCATCCGGTGCTATTGCCACTTCAATAGTCTTTGCTCTGTCATAAGCAGAAATTCCTGTTGTAACTCCATATTTTTCAGAAGCGTCTATACTCAGAGTAAATGCTGTTTTCATTTTTTCGGAATTTTGATTTACCATTTGCGGCAAATTCAGTCTGTCTGCTATTTCAGGAGAAATTGCCAAACATACCAATCCTCTTGCTTCTTTTGTCATAAAATTGATTATTTCAGGGGTCACAGCCTGTGCAGAGCAAATTATATCTCCTTCATTTTCTCTGTCAGTATCGTCAGCAACAATTACAGGTTTTCCATTTCGAAAATCTTCTATTGCTTCTTCTATTGTGTTAAATATTTTTTCATTATCCATTAGTAAGATCGCCTCTTAATACCCTAACAGAAACCGTTTTCTGCTAAAAAATTGACTGTGATACTGTTATTATCGCTTGATGATAAAAATTTTTCAACATATTTGGCTAAAATATCAAATTCAAGGTTTACATTATCCCCGACTTTTAACACCCTTAATACTGTCATATCAAATGTATGAGGAATAATAGCAATTGTAACAAAATCCTGTGAACAATCTGCAACTGTCAAACTAATTCCATTTACTGTAATAGAACCTTTTTTTGCAACATATTTTGAATACTCTTTATTAAATCCAATTTTAAATTCATAAAATTCTGACAATTTATTTATATCAATAATTTTACCGACTGTATCTGTATGTCCTGATACGATATGTCCTCCCAGTCTTGAGGAAAGGGTTAATGCACGCTCAAGATTAACTATATTTCCTATTTTTAAATCAGAAAATGCCGTGACTTTATATGTTTCTTTAGATACATCCGCACAGAAATAATCTTTTCCGAACTCGACAACAGTAAGACATACTCCGTTAACTGCAATACTGTCACCTATTTTGCAGTCTTTTAATATCTCTTTACAACTGATTGTGATTCTGTCAGTGGAAATCGACCTAATAGTCCCGACTTCTTCTATTATTCCCGTGAACATAATATAATATTATCATAAATATATATTATTAAAATCTAATCCGTGATATATTATATTTATGAACGAAATTATCATACTATATCTTTTATCAAGCGGACAGAATACAATGTACGGGATTGCAAAAACATTGTTTAAACTATA
This sequence comes from uncultured bacterium, assembly GCA_902767275.1. Taxonomy (GTDB): domain Bacteria; phylum Cyanobacteriota; class Vampirovibrionia; order Gastranaerophilales; family Gastranaerophilaceae; genus UBA2883. The sequence goes on from CACXGY010000002.1 coordinate 5,623, forward strand.
CGGGTCAATGACAAAACCCAGTTTCGGAACTATCCAGCCCGCTTTCAAAAGATTAGAAAATCAAAAATTTATAAAGTCAGATAAGTTCATCACAGATGGCGGCAAGCCATACTATTATTTTTCAATTACTGATGAAGGAAGTAGTTTTTTGAGAGAAAAACTTTTGTCCGATATAACAGAAAACCCGACTCAATTTATTACTGAGGCTAAAATAAGAATATCTTGCTCCGATATATTGTCTAAAGAAGAAAAATCAGAACTATTCAAAAAAATTATACTATCTTTATCTAAAATAAAAACAGAGGCAGAAACGACTTTAAAATCAGGCGTATTTGAGTCAAACTTTGCAGGGAAAATGATTTTAGACAACACTGTTTGTGAATACAAAAATCTTTTAGAATTAGTAGAAAGGATTAAAAATGCCTGCAATAGTTAGTGAAGTCGAACAAGGTTCTATAGCGGAAGAATTGGAAATTGAATCAGGAGATATAATACTATCTATTGACGGAAACGAATTAGCCGATTTAATAGACTACAGGTTTTATGTGAACAGTGAAGAACTCACACTCGAAATACAAAAAAAGAATGGCGAAATTGAAGAAATAGAACTTGAAAAAGATTATGACGAAGATTTAGGAATAGTTTTTGAAAGTGCTGTATTTGATAAAATACATCCATGTCTGAACAAATGTATTTTTTGTTTTGTTGACCAACAGCCGGAAGGATTACGTGACACGCTTTATATAAAAGATGATGACTATAGACTTTCATATCTTCAAGGCACTTATATAACTCTAACTAATCTTACAAAAGAAGATAAAGACAGGATTTCCGCAATGCATCTCGGACCTTTTTATATTTCAGTGCACACAACTAACCCTGAACTAAGAGTGAAAATGCAAAAGAATCCTAATGCAGCAAAAATAATGGAAGAATTAAACTGGTTTAAAGAACAAGAAATTCCGTTTCACGCACAAATTGTATTATGTCCCGGATTTAATGACGGAAAAGAATTGGAACGTACTCTAAAAGACCTGACTAATTTAGGAGATTGTGTACTCTCAATTGCAATTGTACCTGTAGGAATCACAACCTACAGAAAGGACTCTGTCCTTAAACGTGTAACGAAAAACATAGCAACTGAAACTTTAAAAATTGCAAATAAATATAACAAAGCGTGTTGTTCTGATGAATTTTTTCTTCTTGCCGGAGAAGAAATCCCACCTGCGGAATATTATTGCGGATTTAACCAACTCGATGACGGAGTCGGGGCTATTAGAATGCTGCTTGATGACTTTGAAACATTTGAACTTCCTAAAAAATTGAAAAAACCTCTCTCTTTAACCTTCGCAACTTCTTATGCTGCGAAAGATGCATTTCAATATATCTCGAAAGTATTAAATAAAATAGAAAATTTCAACTGTGAAGTACATCCCGTCAAGGCTGATTACTGGGGAGAAAATATTACAGTAGCAGGATTGATTACTTCAGAGGATTTAATAAAAACCGTAAAAGATGTTCAGTCGGATTATGTAGTTATTTCTTCAATAATGCTCAAACCGTTCTCTGAATTATTTATTGACGGAAAAGATTTGAATTATGTAAAACAAAAAACAAACAAGGAATTTATAATAATAAAAGAACAATACTCTTTGAAAGAACTCGTTGAATATATAAATAAGTATACATAGGATGAAAAAATGATTGAAAACATAATTGGATTATTGATTAATTTTATAGAACACTTCATAACAACCTTTGGGGCATTTGGAATAAGTATACTCATGGCAATAGAATCTTGCAACATTCCGCTTCCGAGTGAAGCCATATTACCTTTTGCAGGATATCTTATAACAATCGGCAAAATTCCAAACATACACATTGCATCAATATTTGGTGCAATAGGATGTGTACTGGGTTCTATTCCGTCATACTATTTAGGATACTTCGGAGGAAGAAGTTTTATAGAAAAGTACGGGAAATATTTTCTTGTATCAAAAAAGGATTTGGATGACGCTGACAAATGGGTTGACAAATACGGGGATTGGGCATTTTTCTTATGCAGAATGCTGCCGGTCATAAGAACTTTTATTTCACTTCCGGCAGGCATTTTAAGAGCAAGAAAAAGAACCTTCTTTACACTGACTTTCTTAGGTTCTCTCGTTTGGAGTTATATTTTGGTTTATGTGGGTATTAAACTCGGAGAAAATTTTGATACTCTAAAAAACGTATGGCATAAATTTGACGCAGTTATAATAATCTCATGTATTATTCTGGGAACTATATATGTATATAAACATATAAAACACTTGAGAGATTAACTCTAAATAAATTGACATCTTATACCATTTGAAGTATATTTTGAACCATGAACATAATTATATTTGGGGCTACTGAATTAGGTTGTCTGATTGCAACAGAATTCTTTGAAGATCACGATATCACTATAATAGATAAAGAAGAAAACTTCACTAACAACTTTAATAAATTAGATATAGGGTTTGTTGTGGGGAATGCTTCTAATGTCGAAGTTCTAAAACAAGCGAATATAAAAGAAGCAAACCTATTTCTTGCTTGTTCCGATATTGATGAAGTAAATATTGTTGCATGCCTGACTGCTAAAAGAATTTCCGGAGTTCGAACAGTATGTTTTGTAGGGAAAGAAGAATACAAAACTTCTCTGGGTTTAACCAAAGACAGTGATTTCATATCTGATTTGTACATAGATGATATAATTTGGCCGGAAGAACTTCTTACTCAAGATATTTTTAGAATCATAACCGTATCCGAAGCACTCGACGTTGAAAACTTTGCAAACGGCAGAGCAAGACTTTTAGAATACAAAATAAAAGAAAATTCGGTTCTGGTAGATAAAAAAGTCAGAGATTGCGAATTCCCAAAAGATACATTGATTGTAGGGCTTTCCAAAGACTCTGATTTAATAATCCCGAATGGCGATACTGAATTAAAAGCAGATGATAAAGCAATTTTTATGGGCTTGTCACATTCCCTCGATAAACTTGCCGGAAGATTTTTCCACGAAAAAGGTATGACTAAAAATGTCACAATAATTGGCGGAGGGAATGTCGGCGAAATGCTTGCTGATAATTTAGAAGATGCACGACTTAAAACAAAAATTATAGAAAGAGATGATGCACGTTGTGAAAAACTTGCACAAAAACTTTCTAACACACTTATTATAAGAGGTGACGGAACAGATTTAGCACTGTTAAACGAGGAAGATATTGCTGCAAGCGATGTTGTTGTCAGTGTAACAAACAATGATGAAAAGAATTTGTTATGTTCTTTGCTGGCTAAACAACTGGGTGTAAAAAGAGTTATTTCAAGAGTAACAAAAAACGTCAATATCCCTTTGTTCGAAAAAGTCGGGATTGATATTGCGGTTTCTGCAAAAAATGCGGCTTTGAACGAGGTTAAAAATAGTATATCAGGAGGAAAAGCAGATATTCTTGCAACGGTAGAACAGGGTAAAGGAGAAATCATAGAAATTCCTGTTTCTGATTATTTCGACAACATTTTAATAAAAGACTTACAATTACCTGTCAAGGCAATTGTAAGTATAATTCAAAGACGGAATAAGATACTTATTCCGAAAGGAGATACCTCGATAAAAGCACAAGACAATCTGATTATTTTCACAACAGGAGAAAATGCTCGGGAAATAAAAGAATTTTTTAAGGTAGTATAAAATAAAATGAGAATAAGTTATCTTTCATACGCATTTGAGATTATATTAAAAAGTTTTGCATTGATGGTATTCTTACCTGTTTTAGTTGCTGTAATATATAAACAATACAACTCTGCGATTCCGTTTATCACTGCTTCAGTTATTTCATTATTACTTAGTTATCTTTGCAAATTCTTTCATAGAAAAGAAAACATAGATAATCTTAATGAAATTAAAAAAAGCGAATGTATGTTTATCGTGATATTCTCATGGGTAATAGCAGGGATTATAGCGGCAATCCCATATCTAATGTTTGGTATTCCACCAATAGATGCCCTTTTTGAATCTGTTTCAGGGATTACAACAACAGGTGCTTCAATCAATGCAAATATGAACTTCCCAAAAGCAGTCTTTTTCTGGCGTTCACTTACGCAATGGCTGGGCGGAATGGGAATAATTGTCTTATTTATTGCAATTCTTCCTCAATTTGCAGTTGCAGGGCGGCAAATGTTTTTTGCCGAATCTCCCGGTCCTACTGAAGAAAAATTTACTCCTCGTATAAGAAGTACGGCTTCTTCTCTATGGAAAATATATATCGCACTGACTCTTATTGAAATAATCTTGTTAACAATAGCAGGAATGCCAATTTTTGATTCTATATGTAACAGTTTGTCAACCCTTTCTGCCGGAGGATTTTCTCCTAACGGTGAAAGCATTATGGGTTACCATTCTTTACCTATCACATGGATTATTTTAGTATTTATATTTCTATCAGGGGTTAACTTCAATCTTCAATACAAAGCCCTTACTAAATTTGATATATTAGAACTTTTCCGAAATGAAGAATTTAGAGCATATTTATTTATTTTCTTAGGGATATCAGGTCTGGTCGGGATATCGTTATTTTTAAATGACCATTACAATCTAACGGATGCTCTTACTCACGGAATGTATCAAGTTATATCAATTATGTCTTCTACTGGGAGTTTTAGTGCAGATTACTCACAGTGGGATTTCACGACAAAAATTCTGTTAGGAATTGCTATGTTTACAGGCGGATGTGCAAGTTCAGCATCCGGAGGTATTAAAATTGCCAGATGGGTTCTTATAGGAAAAATCATGAAAAATGAAGTAAAAAAAGTGCTTCACCCTAATGCAGTTATAAACGTAAAAATGGATAACAATATTATTAGCAGAGATATTCTTTCTCAAACAGTAATGTTTGTATCTTTTTATATCGCATTAATCGCTTTATCTATAATTGTGATTTCTATTCTTGAACAAAATCTTGTAATAGGTATTTCTGGAAGTATATCCGCAATTGGTAACATTGGACCTGCTTTTGGGAATGTAATTGGTCCAATGGGCGGATATGAAACCTTGCATCCGTTATCTAAAATGGTTATAATAACTGATATGATAATCGGCAGACTTGAACTCATTCCGTTTTTAGTACTGTTAGAAAAAGACTTTTGGTGTTTTTCAAATAAATAAAGGAGTAATAATGAATTATCCTGAACTACATATAAATGAAGAAAAATGTGTAAAATGCGGGTTATGCGTAAATGATTGTATTGTACATTGTCTTGAACAGAATGAAGAAACAAAAATACCGCAATTCAAAAAATATAAAGAAGGCACCTGCATAAAATGTCAACACTGTCTTGCAATTTGTCCGACCGGAGCATTAAGTATTTGGGGTAAAAATCCTGAAAACTCAGAACAAATAAATCAAATAAATTCCGATGAGTTATTAAATCTAATCAAGTCAAGAAGAAGCATTCGTGCTTACAAACCGGAAAATCTTGACAAAGACAGACTTTCAAAACTAAAAGATATGCTTAAATGGGCTCCTACCGGAGTAAATTTCCATAAACTTCATTTTTCATTTATTGATGATAAAGAAGTTCTGGATGATATAAGAACTAATGTAACTCCAAGACTTATAAAGTTTCTTGATAATACAGTTGTACAAACTACAATGGGTCATTTTGCAGAACTAAAAAAGCCTCTGGAAAACGGACAAGATGTAATTTTTCGAGGTGCACCTCACATGGTCGTTGTATCAACACCTACAAATGCTCCTTGCCATAATATAGACCCAATCATTGCACTTTCATATTTTGAATTATACGCTCAATCTTTAGGAGTAGGAACAGTATGGTGCGGTTTTGCAGATTTATGTTTCAGAATTTTTCCTGATTTATGTTCTTATATCGGAGTTCCTGATGGGTACAAGGTTTCTTATGCAATGTTATTTGGATTGCCGAATGTTAAATACTCACGAACTACACAACCGGAAGATTTTGAAATAACAAGCGTTCCGCTTGGTGGATTACGAAAATCTAATTTGTTTGGGAATGTAAAACAATTTGTTAAAAATTTTATCAGATAAAGGGGAACTATATGAAATTATCAAAAATTATATTAATAACAACATTATTACTTATGCTCTCGACTAATATTTCAGCACAAGCATTTGGTTCAAAACAATCAGCACAATCACAAGATGTAATAATTCCTGCAGCAGGAATAGGAACAGATGAAAGCGGAAAACCTGATATATGGATATCAGTTCCTAAACGTTTACGTCCGCTTGGAACACCTATTCAAAATGAAGATGATAAAATTTTGTTAGAACCTAAAAATAAACCACGACCGATAAAAGAAATGTTTAATAAACCGGAAGGTTTTGATTTCCGACTTCAACAACCGAGTATAAAAGTTGGCGGTTAACCGCAATAATTAAAAATTTTTCTAAGGTTAAAGATTAAACTAATTCGCCTTTTAAATACCACGTTTTTGAACCAATTATTTTCACATCAACAAATTTCCCTATTAAATCTTTTTCACAAGGGATATGTACCATTTTATTGTTTCTGGTTCTGCCGGAAATAACATTTTTACCATCGTGGTTTTCAAATTTTTCAACTAAAACCTCTAAAGTTCTGCCAATATATTTTTCATTAGAAATTACACAACATTGTCTGTTTGTTTCATTCAAACGAGCCAAACGCTCAACTTTTTCTTCTTCAGGAATAAATTTATCAACCCATTTTGCCGCAACAGTTTTCTCTCTGGGAGAATACGCTGCCGTGTTTGAATAATCAAGTTCCAAACATTTCATTGTATCTAATGTGTTTTGAAACTGTTCTTCTGTTTCTCCCGGAAACCCTGCAATAAAATCACTTGTAATTGTCACATCTGGAACTCTCGTTCTTATATGATTACAAATCTTCTCATAAGTTTGAACATCATATCGTCTGTTCATTTTCTTTAAAACATAATCATCTCCTGATTGCATAGGAATATGAAAATATTCACAAACTTTATCACAATTAATAACAGTATCTATTAACTCATCAGTTATATCAGTAGGATACGAGGTTACAAATCTAATTCTGAATTTACCATATTCATCAATAGCATTTATTGCTTTCAACAAACCTGATAAATTGATATCTTCCCCATTTAACCCTTTTCCATGATAACTGTCAACATTCTGTCCTAAAAGAGTAATCTCTTTAAAGCCCTCAGAGAGTGCTTTTTTTACTTCATTCATTATATTAATAAAATCTCTTGAACGCTCTCTCCCTCTTGTATATGGCACTATACAATATGAACAAAAATTATTACAGCCTTCCATTATAGGAACCCACGCATTAATACTTTTTACACGATTAATCTTATAATCTTTTTCTGCATAAGGACTTTCTTCACAAGAACAAACTCTTTCTCCCGCTTCAACACGTTTAATCAATTCAGGCAACTCATACAATCTCTGTGTCCCTATAACTAAATCTACATAAGGTGCACGCTTAAATAAATCTTCCTTAACCTGTTGAGCAACACAACCTGAAAAAGCAATTTTTATATCAGGTCTGGTCTTTTTCCATTTTCCCCACACACCTATTTGGCTATATGCCTTATCCTCTGAAAGTTTACGAATAGAACATGTGTTAATTATTAATAAATCGGCTTGCTTAGGTTCCTCTGTTTTTTCATACCCCATATACTCAAGCATCCCAAACATACGTTCAGCATCAGACTTATTCATCTGACATCCGAGTGTTTCTATATAAACTTTTTTATTTTTTAAATTTTCCATTTTTATATTTTCCGTTTCTTTTTATAAAACCGTGCCCGATGGGAGTCGAACCCATGACCTTAAGTTTCGGAATCTTATGTTCTATCCAACTGAACTACGGGCACACATTATCATTATAGTTTGAACATATAAATTTGGGAAATTTTATCAATCATTATATTTCCGCTTGTTATGATACCCGTAAAATGCATAAATAAATAATCCGATTGCCAACCAAAACAAGAAGTATTTAGAAGAATCTGAATTTGATGCAAATTTACACCACATCAAAAGTCCGCAGGTAACAATTCCCAGAATAGGAAACCACGGACACAGAGGAACTTTAAACGGTCTTGGTCTATTCGGTTCGGTTTTTCGTAATATCAATACTATTAAACAAATTATTATAAAAGATGTGAATGTACCAAAATTACACAATTCAGCAGAAACATTCAAATCCATAAATAATGCACAAATAATTACTACCAACCCTGATAGCCATGTCATAACGTGCGGAGTTTTAAATTTTTCGTGAACTGCATTTAATGATTTAGGCAAGAAATTGTCTCTGCTCATTGCAAATAATATTCTTGTTGTACCTAACTGGTAAATCAATAAAACAGATGTCAATGCACATAATGCTCCGACAGAAATTAAACCGGCATAGAAAGAAATAGCACCCGAACCCCAATTTCTGCCGATAAAATTGATAGCATGTGCCAGAGGGGCTTGGGTATCAATCGCATTGCAAGGCAAAATACCTGTTAAAACAAGTGCAACAGATACATACAATATAGTACAGATAACCAGCGTTCCTAATATAGCAATAGGTAAATCTCTTTGCGGGTTTTTAGTTTCTTCTGCTGCTGTTGAAATTGCGTCAAAACCAATATATGCAAAGAAAATCATAAATGCTCCCATAAACACACCTTCAAATCCGTTAGGCATAAACGGTGTCCAATTTTCAGGTTTAACATAATGAGAACCGACAATTATAAACGAAGTTATAATAAACAGATTTACCCCTACCATTATACTTGCGACTTTTGTTGATTCTTTTACTCCCTTAACCAGTAATACAGTTAAAAGAAAAACAATTAAAATTGCAGGTATATTTAATGCGATAGGGATTTCAATATTAAAAGGAAGATGCAAAAACGGCATCTTATCATGAACGTTCCATCCAAATCTGTCACACATAGAATACATAGTTCTGTAATCGTTCCTTAACCATAAAGGACAATTAACAATCCATGCCGGCAAAACGTGTTTAAACCCCTTTAGAAGTTGAGCAAAATATCCTGACCACGCACTGGCAACAGTAATATTGCCGATAGCATATTCAAGCATCAATATCCATCCGACCATCCAAGCCATAAACTCGCCCATTGTTGCATAAGTATATGTGTACGCACTACCTGCAACAGGAATCATAGCCGATATTTCAGAATACGATAATGCGGAAAAAACACTTGCTAATGCTGCAAGAAGCATAGATATAACAACTGCCGGTCCCGCTCCCGCACTATCAGATGAACCTTGTATCGCACTTCCTATTATTGTAAAAATACCGGTACCGACAACTGCACCGATTCCGATTATAATCAAGTCGAAAACATTAAGAGTTTTCTTTAACCCTGATTTTGAACCTGCTTCAATTAACTCGTCAGGATTTTTACATTTTAGCAGATTATTTAAGAATGTGTTCTTTATCATCTTCCTTAACTTCTATACTATTTTTTTCGGCTTCACGGTTTTTTGCATAACCGTATAATGCATAAATAATTATACCAAGAACAATCCAAATTCCAAATAATGAAGCAGAGTCCTTTAACTCTTTAAAAGAATACAACATTAATCCGCCGCAGCAAACTATACCTAATAACGGAAATAACGGAGAAAAAGGAACTTTGAACGGTCTTGGTCTTTCCGGATCTATTTTTCTTAAAATAAGAACCGCTACACAAATTACAATGAATGATGCAAATGTTCCATATACACATAAATTTGCCGCATCACTTACATTAAAAGTCAGAGTTCCGATAATACATAGAAAACCTACTAAAAGTGTCAATATATGCGGAGTTCTAAATTTAGGATGTAATATTTTGAATACTCCCGGCAAAAAGTTATCTCTGCTCATTGCATACAAAACTCTGGTCGTTGCGAGATGTAACACCATTAGAACAGATGTTAAACCCGCAATTGCACCAATCGAAATCAATTCGGGAACTATTTTTATATTGTTTAAGTTCATGACAAACGCTAAAGGTGCATTTAAAAATCCTTGTGCAACATTTCCGCTTGTATTATAGATACCTGTTAAAACAAGAGCAACAGAAATATACACAAGCGTAGTTATAATCAATGAGCCTATAATACCTATAGGTAAATCTTTTTGAGGATTTTTGCATTCTTCTGCCGTCGTAGCAAGTGCATCAAAACCGACATAGGCAAAAAATATTGTAAACGCACCCATTAAAATACCGCTCATACCGTTTGGTGCAAACGGAGTCCAATTTTCAGGACGGACACAAAAAGCCCCAAATACAACAAACAATGCAATTACTGATAGTTTGACGAACACCATAATCGCAGCCATTCTGGTAGAATCTTTTGTTCCTTTTATTAACATCGCTGTAGTTATAAGGACAATTAATATAGCAGGAATATTTATACAAAAAGGAATTCCAAATAAATGCGGTATTGAACTGACATCTCCGCCTGAAGAAATAATAGACTGTTTAACAGAACCATAATTATCAATCAACCATTCAGGAGGATTTGTCAACCACGCAGGCAAATACAATGAAAATCTTTGTAAGAAATTCATAACATATTTAGACCACGAACAGGCAACACCTATGTATCCGAATAAATATTCTAATGTCAACAACCAACCGACAATCCAAGCACAAAACTCTCCTAAAGTAACAAACGTATAAGTATATGCTCCGCCGGCGACAGGAATCATAGTAGAAAATTCACTGTAACACATCGCAGAAAAAATACTTGCGATAGTAGCAATAATCATTGAAACAACTAATGCAGGGCCTGCTCCCGGAGTTCCTGCCTGACCTGCTGCAGCGATACCGACAACCGCAAAAATCCCCGAACCGATAATCGCTCCAACTCCCAGTATAACCAAATCAATAGCAGTCAGTGTTTTTTCCAATCCTGCTTTTGATGCGGTTGCGAGCATATCCTCCGGATTTTTTCTTGTCAATATCTTTGTGAAAAAGTTTTGTAATATATGTTGCTTCATTATTTAGTTGTCCTTTAAAAATTAAAAATTAAAAATGGAAAATTCAAGATGATTTCCCATTTTAACATGTATTATCTGTATTAAACCGCTACCAATTCTTTATTCTCTTTACAAAGAGGGAATCCTAATTCACGTCTTTGTTCTACATAAAGACTTGCAACAGCGGCAGCCATAGTTCTGACTCTGTTTATAAAATTAATTCTCTCGTCTTTGCTGATTACCCCTCTTGCATCAAGAAGATTGAAAGTATGAGAACATTTCAAAACGTAATCATAAGCAGGTAAAACTAACTTTGCCTCAACACAATTATCAACTTCTTTTTGATAAAGTTCAAAAAGTGTAAACAATGTTTTACCGTCAGAATATTCAAAATTATATTTTGATTGTTCTATTTCATTTTGAAGATAAATATCGCCGTATTTAAGATTATTATTCCAATTAATATCAAAGACAGACTCTTTATTTTGAAGATACATAGCGATTCTTTCAAGTCCGTAAGTAATTTCCAGAGCAACAGGCTTAACTTCGATTCCGCCGACTTGTTGAAAATAGGTAAACTGAGTAATTTCCATTCCGTCGAGCCATACTTCCCAACCTACACCAGCAGCACCAAGAGTAGGAGATTCCCAATTATCTTCTACAAATCTGACATCGTGTTTTGACAAGTCAATCCCCATTGCTTCCAAACTGCTAAGGTATAACTCTTGTGCATTGTCAGGAGAAGGTTTTAACAAAACCTGATACTGAAAATAATGACCCAATCTGTTAGGATTTTCACCGTATCTTGCATCGGTAGGTCTTCTGCAAGGTTCAACCATTGCCGTTGACCATGGCTCAGGGCCTAACGCTCTTAAAAAAGTCGCAGGATTCATTGTTGATGCACCTTTTTCTGTATCATAAGGCTGTTGAATTACACAACCGTATTCAGACCAAAATTTAGACAGATTTAATATTAAATCTTGAAAGTTTAATTCCATTTATTCGTTACCCCAATGTTGTACAACTTACACTTATTGTATCTTAAAAATACTATAAATGCAAACTTATAAATTCCTTGCATTAAAAAATTCACGGACATAAAATATAGATAAAGGGGGATTTATAAATGACAGAATATGTATTTTTAAACGGTAAATATATAGAAGCGGACAAGGCAATGATTCCGATGAGAACGCACGCCTTCTTATATGGAACCGGTGTCTTTGAAGGAATAAGAGCATACTATAACGAGGAAGAAAAACAGTTATACATATTCAGAATGAAAGAACATTATGAAAGAATGCTCAGAAGCGGAAAAATCATGTATATGAACAGTCCTTATACTGTAGATGAATACATGTCACAAACAATTGAATTATTAAAGAAAAATAACTATAAGCAAGATGTATACATTAGACCTACACTATACAAATCAGCAATAAAAGTAGGTCCGGGATTATATGATAACGAAGATTCATATTGCGTATTCACAACTCCATTCGGAGCATACTACGATGCTGAAGCAGGTTTAAATGTTTGTGTATCAAGTTGGAGAAGAACAAGTGATAATGCTATTCCTCCAAGAGCAAAGGTTACAGGAGCATACGCTAATGCTGCTCTGATAAAAACCGATGCCCATAATTTCGGGTTTGATGATGCAATCGTATTATCAGAAAGCGGACAAGTAACTGAAGGTTCTGCAATGAATCTTATGTTTATACAAAACGGAAAACTTGTTACAACAAATACAACTGATGATATTTTAGTCGGAGTAACAAGAAACACCGTTATTCAACTTGCAAGAGATTTAGGAATAGAAGTTGTAGAAAGAGCGGTAGACAGAACTGAACTCTACATTATGGATGAAATATTCGTATGCGGAACAGGGGCTCAAATTACTCCTATCGCAAGTGTAGACAGAAGAATGATTGGCGACAACGGTAAAATTGGGCCAATAACTTCAAAACTTCAAAAATTATACTTTGATGTTGTCAAAGGAAAAGTAGACAAATATAAACATTGGTGTACACCTGTATATGATTAGTTTTTTAGGCAAATGTGTTCAAAATTTTTGGGAGTCTGTCATGTATATTTGTTCGGGACAGATGCGTTTTAAACATGCAATCACACAGGCGGCACTCATTAGTTATGATTCATTGCTAATATCACTGTCCATATCATTTGTGGCAGCAGCCGTAATTACAATCCAAGTTTCAAAACAGTTTCTTATGAGTGGTGCAGACAGTTACATCGGCGGCACACTTGCGATTGTAATAATAAGAGAAATTGCACCTGCATTTGTTGCTCTGTCAATCGGGGCCAGAGCAGGAACAGCAATCTCAGCAGAGATTGCAAATATGCAAGTAACAGAACAGGTTGATGCAATAAAAACGCTTAAAGTTAATCCTATAGGATATTATTTTGCTCCAAGAATACTCTCAGCGGCAATAACAGTGCCGATGGTTACAATCATAGCAGAACTTATAGGAATACTCGGAGGGTTAGTCGTTGCTTATATTACAATCGGATTACATCCGCACCGATATATAAATTCTGTCTGGGCATGGCTCGCACTCAAAGATTTTTATATAAGCATACTTAAAGCCTTTGTATTCGGAATACTCATTGCAGATGTTTGTGCGACACAGGGTTATGAAACCTCAGGAGGAGCAAAAGAAGTCGGTATTTCAACTACCCAAGCAGCAATAAAGTCTACGATTTACATGCTAATCGCAGACTTCATAATAAACTTTGTGTTTTATTTATAAATCAATTTGTGTTACCCGAATAACGCACCAACTCCTGTATTTATGACATCCCCGATAATTTTACCCGCTTCTCCGCCAATTGCATCAGAAACAGCCCCACCAATAGAAGAAACTATTCCGCCCGCTATAGCATTCGCTACTTTGTTTCCATTACCTTTATTTGATGATGTTAAAGATGATGCCACACTACCGCCGGAATCGATTTCCGGAGTACTTTGATCAGTGTTATTATCAACTCCCGGCATAGTGATTGCCAACTGCTGATTTACAGACATAATAGCATTATTGTAAAGTTCATTTAACGAACTTGTATAACCTGCAAAATCTCCGTTTAATGCTTGTGACAATGCATTACTAATATCAGCCTGATACTTATTCGCATCAGCAACATTTTCATTGTTCAATTTTGCAGCACCGCTGTTTACATTCAAATCCGAGTCCATTGATTTTAAATCAGCGATGGCTTTCTTTCTTGCAGCAGAATCTGCTGCATTAGCCGCACTTGCGACACCACCTATAACCGGTGCTGAAGATGCAGCCTGAGCGAGTTCCTCCTCTGCTTCAAGAGGTGGAATCAACGATAACGCTTTTGCCGCATCTGTTGTATTTTTTGTTGAACGTTTTGTTTGTTCTGTTATTTGTTGATTAAACTCTTTATCTTTAGATAATATTGTATTATTTAATTCATTTTGAGTTGATGCTAAATCTGAATCTGCCTGAGTTTTTGCAGATGTTATTTCATTCTTATCACTCTTAATTTTAGTTACATTCACAGTAAATTCGGCTGTTTGAGCAACTATATCTTTTGAAACGGTTGCAATTTGGTCGGTTTGAATTTTACCTATTTCACCATTTATACCTTTTATTTCTGCATTTAATGATTGTATTTTTGCCTGATTTTCATTTGAAACCTCAGATTTCTTTGACTGTTTTTTAGTTTTTACGGTTTTTTGAGTTTTTTGAGAACCTTTTGTTTCTTCTCCTTTTTTGGAATCGGCAGGTTTTTCTGTGGTTGCATCGTCTTCAACAACTGTTTCAGTTACAACTTCTGTTTCAGGAGTAGACGAATCTTCAACCTTTCCGCCTAATTGTTTTATTTCTTCTTCTTTTTGTTGTCGTTCTTCGACTTTCTTTTGAATTTCTGCCTGATAATTTGCAATAACATTATTTTCTTCAAGAACTTTATTTAATAATTCTTTATTTGCATTACCTACATTTTCCGCATCAGTCTGTTTTGATTCAATAGTACCTTGAGCATCATTTTTAATATTTTGACCTTTTGCTTTGGCATCTTCTATCGCCTTATTAGCAGCAGTAAAAATAGAACTAATTTGCCCTTTTGATTGAGTGGCTTTAGTAGACTCTGCTCCTTTAGACCAAGTCTGTAAATGTGCTTGTGCTGCTTTTAATGCGACTGAAACCATTTGTTCTCTCTCTTAGTACGGTATCCTGTATAACATTTGTGCTTTTGGGCACATGGATGCTATACTCCATATATATAAAAACATCACATATACCCTAATTTCATAGGGTTGGAATTTGTTAACAATTCTTCATAATCAACCTAAAAATAGGAGTTTTTATTAACTAATTTTCATCTTTGTAATAAAATAATAATAAAAAAAGGGAGCAAGTGTATGAGATATGATTTTGGCGAAGTTTTAACCGCAATGGTTACACCGTTTGATAAAAACGGAAGAGTTGACTATAACAAGGTGGAAGAACTAACATCATACCTAATTGATAATGGTTCGGATTCAATAATTGTAACAGGAACGACGGGAGAATCTCCGACGCTAATATATGATGAAGAACTTGAAATATTGAACAGTGCAAAACACGCATCAATGAATCGTAAAAAAATAATTATGGGGACAGGTTCTAACTGTACAGAAACAGCGGTTATGATGTCAAAAAGAGCAGAAAAAGAGGGTGCAGACGGAATATTATCAGTTGTTCCTTATTACAACAAACCTTCTCAAAAAGGGATGATTGAACATTTTTCCGCAGTTGCACAATCTGTTAATATACCGGTTATCCTCTACAACATTCCGTCAAGAACCGGAGTTAATATGAGTGTTGAAACGGCGAAATATTTAACGGAAAAATATGAAAATATCGTTGCTGTAAAACAAAGTTTTGGAGATTTGGATATAATCACAGATTACAAATTAAACTTGCCATCAGGAGTTGCAATATATAGCGGAGATGACAGTTTAACGCTGCCAATGATTTCAGTAGGGGCACACGGGGTTATCTCTGTTGCATCACACCTTTTCGGAAAAGAGATAAAATCAATGATCAGAAATTTCAAAACAGGAGATATCACAACTGCAAGAAACATGCACTATATGTTATATCCTATTATGAAGAAATTGTTTATGGCTCCAAATCCTGTTCCTGTAAAAGCGGCATTGGCAAAGAGAGGAGTTATAGAAGAATTTGTAAGAAAACCGTTGGTTGTTCTTGATGAAAACGAAAAAGAAGAACTTTTCAGTGTTCTTGACAGTATTCAATTTGAAGAAGTAAACGACTAGAGTTAGTCAGGTTGAATTATTGACAAAAAGTCAACTGTTGAGAATGAATTATAAATATAATCTTGAATAGAATAAGAAAATACATATATTAAGGAGTACAAAGTAAATGAAAAACAGAATCATTATGTTTTGGGCGATTGTAGCGATTGTTCTCGTTTCAATATCCGTACTTTTTAGCAAGCCGACGAAATTCGGTTTAGACTTGGTCGGGGGCTCAAGATTAGAATTACAAGCACAAAAAACAGCAACAATTGCGGCTATCACACCTGAAATGATGGATAGTTTGACATTTGCTATAAAAAAGAGAGTTAATGCTATCGGTGTAGCGGAAACTCACGTTCAAAGAATCGGAGCAGACAGACTTCTTGTAGAAATTCCTAATATTTCCGACTTAAATCAAGCAAAGAAAATGATTGGGGATACAGCAGAATTAGAATTCAAGAAGAACATCGCAAAAGCGGGAGAGCCTGAAAACTGGGTGTCAACAGGCTTAACAGGTAAAGACTTAACATCTGCCGCAGTTGGAAGTTCTCAAACAGGACAATGGAGTGTTGATTTAGTATTTAACGCAACCGGTACTAAGAAATTTGCTGATTTAACAAGAGCACTTGTAGGTCAACAAATGGCAATCTTCTTTAACGGAGAAAAACAATCTGCACCTGTTATTAATGAACCAATCTTAGAAGGCAGAGCACAAATAACAGGCGGCGGCGACGGATTTTCCGCTTCTCAAGCAAAAGAAATGGTTGATTTGCTAAATGCCGGAGCATTACCTGTTCCTGCAACAATTATCCAAGAAAACACCGTAGGACCTACTTTGGGTAGTGACAGTATTAAAAAATCAGAAGTCGCAGGAGTTATCGGTCTCGGATTAGTAATGATATTTATGTTAGTATACTATCGTTTTCCTGGTATTATTGCGGATATTGCACTTTGCATATACGGTATAATTTTGTTTGCATTGTTTAAAACAATTGGGGTAACCTTAACGCTTGCAGGTATCGCAGGGTTTATTCTTTCCGTTGGGATGGCGGTTGATGCGAATATCCTTATTTTTGAAAGAACAAAAGAAGAACTCCGTGCCGGCAGGACACTTTATACTGCAATTACTGCAGGGTTTGATAGAGCGTTTACAAGTATTTTTGACTCTAATATGACAACAATCATTACTTGTGCAATCCTTTATTTCAAGGGAACTGATATTGTTAAAGGGTTTGCTCTTACTCTTGCAATAGGTGTAATCGTTTCAATGTTCACGGCGATTACTGTTACTAAAAACTTTATGTTACTTATATTCGGTACGAAAACATTAACTAATCCGTGGTTATTCGGACTTAGAAAAGATGAAATCGGTACTGCTTATCAAGCAACTGAATCAAAGAAAGAAAATGCAAAGTTCGGAGTTTTGGACTAGAAATATAAAGAGGGAAAATTATGAAATTAGAATTAAATATAGTTAAATACAGAGTTTTATGTCTGTGTATTTCAGCATTATTATTGATACCGTGCATTGGAGCGTTGATTTATTCAACCGTTACGACACACGCTCCTGTAAAAGTCAGTATTGATTACACAGGGGGTACAATTTTGCAATATGGTGTTAAACAAGACATTAACACCGACCAATTAGGAATTCTTAGAACGAAACTGTCAAAAAACGGAATTGAGAATCCTGAAATTCAAATTATAAATGTTAACAACGATTCTGAATCAGCGATAAAATCATTAATCTCAATAAGAACAAAATTTATTGAAAACGGTTCAGACAAAGATGCCATTATTACAAATGTTGTTCAATCAGAGTTCAAAGATGCTAATTTAGACCAAATATCATCTGTAGGGCCTACTCTCGGTAAAGAATTATTCACGAACTCACTTGTTGCAATAACCTTGGCATTACTTGGTATCATTTGTTATTTAACAATAAGATTTCAATTTGACTATGCACTTGCTGCGATTTTAGGGTTGGTTCACGACGTAATATTTGTTTGCGGGGTATTTTCAATACTTGGACTTATATCAGGGGTTGAAGTTGACGCATTATTCGTCACAGCACTTCTTACTGTTATAGGTTTCTCTGTCCACGATACAATCGTTGTATTTGACCGTGTAAGGGAAAATCTGAGATACTATGCTAAGAAAATGTCTTTTGGCGAAATCATAAACTTCAGTGTTAACCAAACATTAGCAAGAAGTATCAATACTTCTGTTACCACTTTGTTGACACTGTTTGCATTATATTTCTTTGGCGGGGTTACAACAAAGAATTTTGTATTGGCAATGATTTTAGGTATTGCAATCGGTACATACTCAAGTATATTCTTCTGTACAGTTCTTGTTGACATCTGGGATGAAAAGAAATATGCTTCAATTGGAGCATCTAAAAAAGCATAGAATTGATTTTATGAAAAGTAACTTTAAAGGTGCATCAAAGTATGCACCTTTTTAAATCAAGGAGTAAAAATGAAAACTGAACTGCTTGCACCTGCAAAGAATATCGAAATAGCAATCACTGCTATTGATGCAGGGGCTGATGCTGTCTATATCGGAGCGAGTGGTTTTGGGGCAAGGCACAGAGCGGGCAATTCGCTTGAAGATATTGAAAAACTGGTTAATTATGCCCACAAGTTCTATGTGAAAGTTATGGTTACAGTCAATACCATAATCAAAAACTCAGAACTGGAGGATGTTAAAACTCTTATAAAAAAGTTGTATGAAATAGGGGTTGATTCAATAATCGTTCAGGATATGGCAATTTTGAAATGGGCAATAGAAGGTGAGATTCCGCCTATTCCATTGCATATAAGCACTCAGTGCAATAACAGAACAGAAGAAAAAGTTAATTTTTTCAACCGATTAGGGATTCCCAGAGTAGTGCTTGCAAGAGAATTATCCATTTATCAAATTAAAAATATTATTGAAAAGAACCCTAATATTGAGATTGAAACCTTTATACATGGTGCATTATGCGTATCATACAGCGGTCAATGCTATATGAGCAATTATCTTGGCGGACGCTCCGCAAACAGAGGAGAATGTGCTCAACCTTGCAGAAAGAAATACAGTGTTGTTAATGAAGATGGAAAAGTTTATATAAAAGATAAACATGTACTCTCTCTTAAAGATTTTAATGCATCGGATAAGATTAAAGATTTAATAAAAATCGGAGTAAAATCATTTAAAATAGAAGGCAGATTAAAAGATACGTTATATGTAAAAAACGTTGTGGGATACTACAGACAAATTATTGATAAATACTCTGATAAAACATCCTCCGGCAGAATAGATTTAGGATTTACTCCTAATATTAACAAAACTTTTAACCGGAGTTATACAGAATATTTTCTTGAAACAAGGGGGAATTGTTTCAATTTTGACTCTCCTAAATTCATCGGAGAAAAAATAGGGAAAGTAGTAGATGTTAACAAAAAATATTTTATTGCAAAATTAGATAAAAAAGTTGTGCTGCACAACCAAGACGGGTTATGTTTCAACAATACAGGCACAATAGGATGCTTTGTCAATAAAATTGAAGGAAACAAAATATTTCCTAACTCCATAGACGGGATAGAAAAAGGGATGACAATCTACAGAAATATTGATACAGACTTTGAAAAAGAACTGTCTAACGCACAAACGAAACGACAAATCGGAGTAGATATTAAATACAAAAACGGAGTTTTATACATAACAGATGAAGACAACAATAGTGTGAGTGTTTCTGTAACTGAAACAGAAGAACCAAATAACCCTGATAAAATGAATGAAAATTTTATTAAATCAATGAATAAAACAGGCGATAGTGATTTTTATATTAATAATTTGAACATTGAATCAAAACTTCCGTTTATGCCAATATCAAAAATAAACGAATACAGAAGAACTCTTTTTGAACATTTGATGAAAGAGCGGTTAAAAAATTATCCGATAGAAAAATCACAAAATCTTAAATACACAAATTATCCTGATAATACAATAGATTATAGAGGAAACGTGTTTAATAAAGATGCGGAAGAATTTTATAAAAATTGCGGAGCATTCGTAAAAGAATATGCACCTGAGCATAAGATACCAAACAATAATATTGAACTCATGCGAACAAAACATTGTATTAAATACTCACTAAACATGTGCAAAAGTCCTGAAACATTATATCTTGTAGATGACAGAAATGAGAAATACAGACTCAATTTTGATTGTAAGCATTGTGAGATGAGTATTTTACCATTCCGTGAATGATAGGATAATACTTGAATAAGGATACTGCTTTTTGCTTTAATGTCTTTAATCAAAAGGTCAGGAAAGGATTACCAATTTAAAAGGCAATAGGGCAATAGAATTTATGATAACTCCCTTTAACAAGTGGAGTCGGCTTTGTTGCGGTTTGGTTATTACAAAGCCGGAGGGGTTGCCAATTCAAAGGCATGAAGTATCAGTAGAGTGTGATATTTCGCACAGATTTATCATATCAGTAACCCATCCTCTGTCCTTCCCTTGTCAAGGACAGTTATTCCCTGCCCTTTGCAAGGGAAGGGTTAGGGTAGGGTTGCCGATTGCTAAAGGTAAAAAGTATGTGTGTACATAATAAATCTTATGGGTATATATTTAAT
>CACXGY010000003.1 GCA_902767275.1 uncultured bacterium
ATAAGATACTACTTATAGCCCTAGTAGGTAGGGTAGACTTTAGTCTACCGATACTTATTTATGGCAACCCTTCCCTAACCCTTCCCTTGCTAAGGGCAGGGAACATTCATTTATTATCTTATTGTTCTATTGTCATTAAAAATCGGCAACCCTACCGGCTTTGTAATCATAAAACCGCAACAAAGCCGACTCCCCTTGCCAAAGGGAGTTATCATCACATCCTTCCCTTGACAAGGGAAGGACTGATGATGGGTTACTGATTTTGATAAATCTGTGCGAAACATCGTAATCAATACTACTTAGTGCCTTAGTACCGTAGTGCCTTAATGTTTTTAAAAATTGGCAACCCTACCGGCTTTGTAATCACAAAACCGCAACAAAGCCGACTCCCCTTGCCAAAGGGAGTAAAGAGTCTTTCTTCACAAGCAAAGGGAAGGGAACACATCCTTCTCTTAGGAAGGGAAGTATTACCGTTTGGTTTATTTGTTACAAAAATGTAACATGTTCTAAAGTTTTAGAAAAATGTGCCGTTAACTCAATTTGTAGAAGCATATCTTATTTGTAAGAAAAGGAGTACGGTATGACCGGTGATGTAAATTTCTCGTCGAAAATGGCAAAATCTATTGATATTTCAAAGATTAAAGATGATGAGGAGATTAAAAAACTTTCTGTTGACAAACAACAAAAGTTGAGTGCCATTTTTAATACAAATACTAAAAAGAATGATCAGGCTATCACT
Source organism: uncultured bacterium (assembly GCA_902767275.1). Lineage (GTDB taxonomy): Bacteria > Cyanobacteriota > Vampirovibrionia > Gastranaerophilales > Gastranaerophilaceae > UBA2883. The sequence goes on from CACXGY010000003.1 coordinate 740, forward strand.
ATTGATGAATTGTCGAAATCAATGCAAGAAATTGATACTAATCATGACGGGAAATTGACTGATGCAGAAATGTCTGCAGCATGGGAAAGTCTTCCTGATGCCAAAAAACAAGGTATACAAAAAACAGAATATATTTCTTATTTAAAAGCAATGGCTAAAGCAAATGCTGCTGAAGTTCAAGACGATAGCAAAGCAGGTAACAGTTATGTTATTCAACTTGGTGAAGATTTTAATGATTTGATTATTAGAATTATGAAATCAAACGGTGAAAAAGCAGAGGATTGCACAGCCGGAACGGATAAATTTAATGAATATGTTAATAGGTTTAAAGCAGATAATGCACATGCATTTAAAGCAAATGCAGATGGTTCTGTAAAATGGTTAATTGCAGGTCAAAAAATATTTATTAATACCGATACAACCTCTGATGAAGCAAAGAAAAATGTAAAAGATTTGAATAATGCAGATAAGGTAGAAGAAAAATATAAAAAATGGGCTGACGGTAAAGGCGAATTAAAAAGTTTTAAATACAAAATTGATGATAATGGTAACACTTATGAGGTCAGAGGTTCTGAGGAAACACAATTTAATGCCGCAGCAGCCTATGCAGATGCATATAAAGATTTAGACAAAACCTTTACCGCACCTGAAATTAATGAAGGCAAATTACCGTCTGATAATAAAGATGTAATTAAAGAACGTTTAACTAATGGTTTAAATGTGTTAACTGATTTTGCAAATGCTAAAGATAAAGAATATTCGACAGAAACCGGTAAGATAACATGGAATAAAGTTGAATACAATACTAAAGAATTTACTTATGATAACAAGAAAATAAAAGTTCTTTATGATAAATCAAGCGGCGAGCCGAAAGAAGTTTGGATTGATGCTGACGGTTCAGGTAATTATGAAGTAAGTATTAAGACCGACGGTAGTGGTGCAGTATATACTGATCCTAGTGATTCTAAGACAAAAGCAAGTTTTTCTGAGAATGCTGTCGATTTTAGCAAGGTAATAGAATTGCTTAAAGAATTCGACGGTGAAAAATTCGAAGATACTGCTCCTGCTGATTCAACTGTTGCGACAGCAACTGCTGCAACATTGGCTGCTGATGCCAGTGATGGTGTGAAAACAATATATGAAGCACAACAACAAGGTAAAAAAGGTAAAGTAAAATCTTTATTTAAAAGAGCATCAGAGAATGATGCTAAGAAAATAAGTAAAGCAATATATGATATAGCAGATGGCGACTCGGGGGATAGTTCGGCAGACAGAATTCTTAAAAAGGTTAGGAGATCTGTTAATGTGGATAATGTGGTCGAAGTCTGGAAGTTTAGTAAAGAAGGTGCAGGAGTCCAAAGTGATGATTCTTCCTTGATTGCAACTATAACATCTGAAAATATATCAAATGGAATTGGTGGCGGTAGAGATAAAGCCGTTCAAACTGCCAAGTTTATTATGCAAAAACTTGTCGATCGTGCAAAACAAATTAGTGTTGACCAAACTAAGATTTCTGATTTAGAATACTGGATAAATTATGACTACACAGGCTGGATAAATGATGAGAAATGCCTTCCCGGAAATGATGCAACGGCAGATGATGATGACTTGGGAGATTTGTTAGAACCAAGAATTGATGCATTTATTCAAGAAATAGATAAAATTGAAAATATGAATATTAATGATGCACCAACAACTAAGAAAGTATTTTCTAAAGATGATGCTGTCGCATACGGTAAAACGTTATATGCTTATGCAGATAAGTATGAAAATGATGAATCGGTAAGAGCAATAAAAGAAAGTGTTGTTAAGACTGTCAATAAAGATAATGCTGCTAAAATATGGAAAGCATGCAGAGAAAATGGCGGCGTTCAGACAACAGATGCTTCATTGATTGCAACAATGACTTCCGAGTCAATATCAAATGATAAAGGCGGCGGTCGTGATATGGCTGTCCAAGCATCAGTACATATTATGAAACAACTTGTAGCCAAAGCAAAAGAACTTGGTGTCGATGAATCCATTATTGGTGATGTTGAAGAATGGATTGAATATGACTATACCGGTTGGATAAATGATACTCAGTGTTTGCCGGGTAATGATTTAACCGCTGATGACGATGACCTTGGAGATTTGTTAGAACCGTATATTGATAATATTGTTGAGGCTATCGAGGAAAAAGAAGCAGAGAAAACAAAGAAAAAATAATATATATAATTTGCGGGGGTGGTTCGCCAACCCCGTTTTTATCTAAAAAATACTTTAAACATAGGGTATACTATTTCGTAGGTATGGTATAATTGCTCTATGAACTTGACTAAGAAAAATCTGTTTAAATATATTGCTAATTTTGAAAAAGATATCAATGATTATATCAAACAAAATTCAGGCTCTGAACAAATTTCATCATTTGATGAATTAACCTTAGAGTTTGATAAAATATCGACGTTTATCATCAATGATAATAATATTCCGGAGTCGGTTCTTAATTTTATCTCAGCAGAAAATTTCGAAAAAGATGCTATTCTTCCGACAGGTTATGAACCGATAAAATCAATTCTTAATCTGTATGAGTTTATTAAAGATTTTGCTCAATCCAATATTGACAAAGCAATAAAAAACAAAGATTTTGAGTCTGTTATAGATAATATCACTCTTGCAATAAAAACAGATATCCACAATGTTCCAATGTTGGAAGTCGTTGCTCAAAAATTTAAAGAACTAAATCTTAATTCCGAACTTATTGAGTTATACAAACTAATGTTTGTTTATACCCTTAATCCGTTATATTTTGAAAAGATTGGGGATATATTATTTGATATAGAAGAATATGAAGAAGCACTCGATGCCTATCTTAATTGTGCCGAAGGTTCTGAGGAGTATTCTCGTATATATGAAAAATTAGCAGAGGTGTTTGGGAAAATTAATGATAATGATAGCAGGATTGCTTGCCTTGAACACGCAAAAAGAATTCAGGAGGAAAATGGTTAAAGAAAAATTTCTTAAATACAGACTTACTGATTTATGTAATTCATATAAAGCGATTGCAACTTTAACTACTTTTGCTATCGCTTCTAAAGATTTTCCTCAGGTTAAAAAACAGTTCTTTCTTTTAAAAGAAATTTTTAACAGAGTCTTATCTCTTATCAAACCTATTGTTAAAACAGAGATTTATAAAAACGCTAAAAATCTTAATATATCCGAGTTGCCGGATTATTTAGAACCGTTAAAAACGATTGATGCATACTGCAAAATTCTTTCGTTAAAGTATGCTAATTATGAAACAAGCGATTTCAAAGAAAAATTAATGCTAAATAAAATGAGTATTGATTGCAATTGCATGGATGACATACCTTTTATTAAAATTGGCAGAGCATTGTTTGAAAACGGAAATTATCCGGAGGCTATGCAGATATGTTATCATTTGAAAGAAATATCCGATACCGCTCCAACATATTCTTTAATGGGCGATATATACAGAAAACAAGGAAACTACGGCGAAGCAATCAATGCTTATTTGAAATATTTAGAACTGAACGAAAATGACGAAGAAGGTATGGAAACACTTCAACAACTTTATGAGGAAGCACTAAAGTAATATGGCTAAAAACAAAGTAAATACTATTTTTAATTTGAATAATATCATTCTCTCCGCTATAGGATTAGAGGATCCCTTATCTTCTGAAATTATCAGTGAAAACGAAAAAATTCTATCGTTTGCAGATAAGCCGTTAAAAAAACAATATAAAAACATTCTTAAAGGGAATAAATTTGAACTTCCTCAAAAGGAAGAACCTTCGCTTATACATGCACTTGTATATATGACTAACGAAAAGTATCCGCAAGCGTTTTGGGAATTCGCTCAATTATTGAAAATAAATAAGGGAAATTTGGAAACAATTAAAAGCCTTTCAATTGCCCTTATTAAGATGAAAGCATATAGTGTTGTAATAAAACATTTTTTGCCGGTTTTAAAAAAACATCAAGAGGATATCGAAGTCCTCAAAATTATTGGCGGTACATATTTTGGTATTCCTGAATATTATAAAAAAGCCATTGATGTATACGAAAAAATGTCTAAGTTAACTTCTGAACTTCCGGCAGAACATTATTATAGGCTGGCTTTCCTCTGTGAACGTGTTTATCAGGATAAAAAGATTGATAAACAAATAATGTATGCAACAAAGGCTCTTGAAACGACATCAAATAAAAATAGTGTTCTTATTCTTCTTGCAAAAATGTATTACAGGAGCGGTCAAAAAGATAAGTGTGTCGAGTATTTAACTCAGATGATGAATAATAATCCTACACCTGATGAAAAGGTTTATTATAGCAGATTCTTAATGAAAGAAGGCAGAATTACAGAGGCTTACGATATCTACAGGTGCAGGTTCGAAACAGGAAATGTAACTTATCCGGTCAAACTCTTGCCGGAAAAACGTTGGAACGGCAAAGATGATTTGTCTGAATCAACTGTTATTGTGCATTATGAACAAGGTTTCGGTGACACAGTTATGTTCGCAAGATATATTCCGGAAATCGCTAAAAAAGCAAAAAAAGTTATTTTTGTTTTGCAAAAAAATCTCATTCCGCTTTTCAAATCCTCCGGTTATGAAAAATATTGTGAAATACTTTCACACGAAGCAGATGTTAATCTAAATATTAAACTGAAAGACTCTAATCGTTCTGTCATGTATAGTTCAGGCTCAGGTATGGCAAAGATTCCGCACGATTATCACATTCCGCTTATGGATACTCCGTTTTTAATCGGCGAAAATCCTGACAGAATGTCTGAGGCAGGCGGTTATTTATCTGCTGATCCGCAAAAAATAATTGAATTTAGAAAAAAATATATAAAAAATAACAAAAAAATAAAAGTCGGGCTGGCATATCACGGCACAAAAGAATCTATTTTAACGTATAGAGATATCTCGGTTAAAAAATTCTTACCAATCCTTCAAATGAAAGGATTTGAGTTCTATTCTTTTCAATCTGATCAATATGCTGAACAACTTAAAGAACTTGACGAAAATATTAAAATTTATGATTTGGGCAAAGTGTTTAAAAATTTTGAAGATACAGCCTGTGCTATGAATTGTATGGATGTGATGATTTCAACAGATAATGTTATTATGAATCTTGCAGGTGCTTTAGGAATTAAAACTTATGCATTATTTAATGTTATAACAGAATCTCGCTGGTATAAAACAACAGGCGATGACATCGGATGGTATAAGTCGGTTAAACCTTTTAAGGCTGAAACATTTAACGATTGGGATAATTTGATACTGAAAGTTAAATCTCAATTAGAGCAAGATTTTGTAAAATAAAAAGCACTAAGTCAATAGGGCAAGGTATGAAGTAGTATCTTATTTTTATCAAAAAAGAGAGGATTTCTCCTCTCCTATTTGGGCGATACTGGGCTCGAACCAGTGACACCTTGAATGTCGTTCAAGTACTCTACCAACTGAGCTAATCGCCCTGATAAATTCATGATAAAACTATTTTACCATTAAATAAAATTTTTTAAAGTGTTTTTTATTAATCCATCATTTGATGTTTGTATACTTATTATTAATCTTGTAAAATAACTATATTATGAAAAGATTTATTTTAAGTATTTGTTTTATATTTGTATTTATTTTACCGTCTTATGCAATTAAAATCGGATTGTATACAGGACAACAGTCTGTTATGGTATCTGCTTCTGATGAAGCACAGATGATTGATGTCAAAACCAACAAGCAAGTTTGTGTTATCAGAAAGATGCTTATGTATGAAATAACTCCGCTTGAAGATGATAAAATGATTGTTCGTTCAAATTGGGGACAATGTACTGTTTATACGAATAATGCCGTAATAAAACCGCTTAATCAAGAAGCGTGTGTTTTTACCAAAGGAAATTGGTATCGTGGGATTTTGAGGGTAGAAAACAGAAATAATTCAATTTCAGTTATAAATGATGTTTGTTTGGAAAACTATCTGCAAGGGGTTGTACCGGCAGAAATGCCTTCTTCGTGGGAAAAAGAAGCCTTGAAGGCTCAGGCAATCGCTGCAAGAACTTATGCAATTGCAAATTACGGTAAGCATGCTAAAGAGGGTTTTGACTTGGTTGATACTCAGACAGATCAGGTTTATTTGGGGGTTAAAACTGAAACAGAATCAACAAATAACGCAGTTCTCGAAACAGCCGGCATGATTATGACTTATGACAATAAACCTATCAGTGCTATGTATTGTTCTTCCGCAGGCGGGCAAACTATCTCGGCTCTTCAATCTTGGGGCAATGATATCCCTTACCTTCAGGCTGTTCCGTCTTATGATGATAATGTCCAAAAAATGGGACACGGTACAGGCATGACTCAACACGGAGCAAGAAATCTTGCAAAAATGGGCAATGATGCGTATCAAATATTAACACATTTTTACAATAATATACATTTCGCAAAATTAAATCCGGTATACTATAAATAGTCTCAAATTTAATGATATCAATGGTTTACGAATTTGGGTGTACGCTCATGCCACGTTACATGCCTGTTATATCTGTTTGTTGTTGTGCTTTACCCCTTGCAAATATAAGGATAATGTGTATAATGAAAACTGTAGAGAGTTTAGTGTTTATTGCTAACACTACTGTATAGTAGAAAAGGAGATTATTATGAACAAAGACGAATTAGTAAAAGAAATTTCTAAAAAAGCAGGCGTTTCTCAAAAATCTGCTTCTGATATTTTATCAGCAACTTTAGAAGTTATCGAAAAAACTGTTGCTAAAGGTAAAAAAGTTACTTTAGTTGGCTTCGGTACTTTTGAATCTCGTAAGAGAGCAGCAAGAACAGGTCGTAACCCTCAAACAGGTGCAGAATTAAAAATCGCTGCAAAAACAGTTCCTGCATTCTCTGCTGGTAAAAAATTCAAAGAATTAGTTAAGTAGTTCTTGTTCAGAATTTTATGTTTAGGGAGGTAACGGTTTCGTTACCTCCTTTTTAGTGCAAATTATTTAGATACCTTGACTTTTTGAAAAATATAATTAAACCATTTAGTGGATATTTTAAAACAAATACTCAAGTGTGTATTCTCAGTGTCGTATAACATTGTGTATACAGAGGAAGGCAGGTATCATAAATGTTTTCGGAAATGATTCAAAGTTTATTGAATTCCGGCGGGCAGGCTAATTCAATTAAAAGATATGCTCAGATAGTAAATTATATTGATGGAGTTCCTGCAAAAAAAGATATGGAAGCCATAAACAAGATGAACACTCAGTTGCCGTCAAAGGATAGTGTTCAATCGTTTGATAAGGTGCTTCAGTCTACTGCAAAAACTCAATTTGGTACATTATTAAGAAATAAGGGTATAAAAAGTGTAGATGCATCTATTTATACAAATCCGAGCGTGAATTTTAACAAGCGTGCGACACGTGAAGAAATAATGTCTATGATAGATGAAACATCAGAAAAATACGGTGTTGATTCAAAACTTATAAAGGCACTTGTTCAGCAAGAATCAGGGTTTAATCCGACAGCAAAATCAAAGGTTGGAGCATTAGGGTTGATGCAGTTGATGCCGTCGACAGCAAAAGGGCTTGGAGTTACTGATCCATTAGATGCAAAACAAAATATTGAAGGCGGAGTTAAGTACTTCAAATCTATGCTGGACAGATTTCATGGAAACACAATTCTTGCACTCGCAGCATATAATGCAGGACCTAATGCAGTGAGCAAATACGACGGGGTTCCGCCTTATAAAGAAACTCAAAATTATGTTAAGTCTATATTAAAAAATTATTTATAGATACAGTTTTTTGTAAAATATTGTAACAATTTGGCAAATTTAGTAATAATTCATACGTTATATAAGTAGGGTTAGGTATGAATATTCATAGTATTACTAAATCAGCAACCAGTCATTTATCCGGTATTAGGAATCGTTTATTCGATTTGATACCTAATACTACAGTGAACACCCCTGAAAAATTCAACAAAATGGGGGTGGTTTTGAGCAGACCTGACGTAAACCGTTTAATTATGGGAGCGACGGCACTTTTAACCCAGCCGTTAATTGATTACTATAACCCGAATGTCGATGAAGATACTGCCAAAACCTCAACTTGTAGAACAATAGGTAAAATTGTAGCCGGAACCGCAGTAGGATGTGGTGTTCGATCTTTGTGTTTTTATACTACAAAGTTGTTGACATCAGGCGGCGAGAATGGGCCTGCTTGGAGAAAATGGCTATTGCCAAGCAATGCAATTGTTAGGTATTTGAATAAGCGTCATGGTGGTTGGTTGAAAAAATATAATAATACTATATCTACCCTTCTTGGTCTTGTTGCTATGTTGTTTACAAACGTTGCATTAGATGTTCCGTTAACAAATAAGATATCTAAGGCATTGATGGATTTCATGCATATAAAACAAGAACCGGCAGAACCAAATCCGACGAATACCAATAATAACCCTGTACGGAAAGAGGAACATAAACCGTACGATGTTAAAGAGAAGTTTAGAGATATTTTCTTAAACGATGGCAATTTTGCTAACGGAAGGAGGGAATCTGTATGATAAAACTCGCTCCTTTCATTAAACAGCAATTTGATAAATTGGCAAGTGCAAGTGTAGTAAATATGGGTAATATTATAGTATTTACTTCAGTTGCCGGTTGGTTGGCATCATCTGCCGCACAAATTATAGGTATTGCGAATAATAAAAATTATACAAACTCTGAGAAGAAATTTATGATTTCGCAAGAGGCTGCAGATGCGTGTGTTAATATTGGTGCATATTTCTTGATAACAAAATCATTAACCGCATTGTCATCAAAACTTGTTTCAACCGCAAAATTAGCACCAAAAGAAGTAATATCATTCATGCGAAGAACAAATAATATTGATCAACGTGGTGATTGGAGATTTGATGTATCAAAAGCGAAAGGTTTTACCGGCGAGGTAGAAAATTGTTATAATAACTTTAAATGTTTTACTGATTCAGTGGCGGCTATAACAGGTGGTATCATATCAAGTAATATAGTTACTCCGATATTGAGAAATAAAATTGCTTCACGCAGACATAATAAGTATGTTGAAGAAGTAAGCAGACCTAAATTAACGGCTGATAATACTCCAAGAGTTGTTAATACTCAAAGACATACTTTTGAAGATTACAGAACAAGAGTTGTAGGTATGAAAATTTAATAAACAAAATATGTTGACATAAAATTTTGTTTATAATATTATAATTAAGCCGAAAGTACATGGGCGTTTAGCTCAGGGGTAAATGAAAAATTTGCTTTGAGTTAATGAAAAGGGCGTTTAGCTCAGTTGGTAGAGCGTCTCCCTTACAAGGAGAGGGTCAGAAGTTCGAGTCTTCTAACGCCCACCATAAAAAA
>CACXGY010000004.1 GCA_902767275.1 uncultured bacterium
AGACTTAAGATTAGCAATGACTTCAACAATCAGAGAATTCTTTGTTGAACACCCTGAAAAATTTGACCCACGTGAATATATGGGACCGGGAAGAACTGCTGTAAAAGAAATGGTTATGCACAAAATGCGTGACGTATTAGGTACAGCAGGTCACGCTGACGATTAGTATACATAGTCGGGGTTGCCGGTGTTAGCATTACAAAGGCAATGCCAATAAGAATAATAACTAATAAAAGAGGTTGATGATATTTTCTCAACCTCTTTTAGTTTAATTCGTTATTCTTTAAATCAACATAACTTATGCTCGCTATATAATTATTTAGTTTTGATAACGGTATATCTACTGACTTTCTTGTATTAGAAGAATCTGAAATCGTTACATATTTTGAAGTCATATTTGTTATTACATAATTTTTATCTGTTTTTAAGGTATGTAGTCCTAAATATCTGTCACGAAGTTTTAACCTTCCGTTCTTACCTTCTTGAAGTTTAACTTCTGCTGCAAATCTTTCAGGGTTAGATTTACAATTTCGGATGAAACTTGCAATACTTGCTTTTGAGTACATATCCATAAGTTTATCATCAGTTTCTTGTTTGCTGAAAGAAGATGTATCCTTTCCTGTTAATAAATAATACAATTGATTAACATTGCCGTTTGTAAATAAAACATCTCCTTGTTCTGTGATTCTTTCAACAGAGTCGGAAAGATGCTTATCCATTTTTTCTCCGGTATTTAATACTTCATTACAATATTTTTCATAAGCCACTTCAAATGCAAGAGCATCTCCGTCACCTTTAGAGAATTTCTTTTTGAACCCTGTTACTTTTCCTTCATCATTAGTATAAGTAATATAAGCACGACTTGCATCTTTTAATTCTTTTTTAGAAATAGTGTATTCTTTATCTATCCCTGCAAATTTTACTGTTACACTCTTATCATGATTTTTGCGGATAGAATTTTTTATAATCTCTTTTCCTTCATCAGTTGCAGAAAGTGATTTTAAGCCGGAGGAAATCCAAGAACCTTCAACGCCGGATTTTGTATTAGAAATTTTACCGTTAACGACTGTATTTCTTGAAGTAGCCCACCAATCTAACAAAAAACCAAGAGCAGCACCGACTGCAATAGATTTTAATGCTTTAACCCCGAATCCTGCCATAGCATAATACAATTTGCCATGTCCGGGAGAATTTTTTTGCATTAATTGAATAGTTTTATCAAACCCTCTTGTTAAAAAACGGTCAATTAAAGGATGGTTTAATTTAGGATATGCTTTTACAAGTGCATATAATCCGCCCATTGCTGCGGCTTGAAGCATGCCGGCATTAGCACCGATTATTGTTGCACACGCTCTCTCTTTTGTACCTTTATCATTAGCAAGGGTTACGGCAATGTAATTATTCTTTTTTTCCATTACGTTATCGTATGCATCAACAATATCAGACGGCTTTACGCCAACTGTCGGTACACCAATAGAACTAAAATTTAAAGAATTAAAACCTACCATAAACCTATTCCTTGTCTATATAAAGTATTTTTTCTACAAAAAATTGCCGTTATTATGAATAAATATTTACATTTTAGAATGATAAATATTATATTATTTACAGTTAGATTAAATACGGTTACATTATGGTTTTTCAAAACATAAATCGCTCAAATTTTTATGTTCAAATAGTGTAATTCTATTGTAGAGAGTTCTATTCTTTTTTTGTTTATATGTTATATCAAATCTATCTTCAACTGCTTTAAAACCCGTATCTAAAAGAACTTTGTCAGTTGTCATACCGTAAAATTTATCAATGTCTTCATCTCCGATGAAAACAAGACTTTTTGATTTCAAATTATCATAAAGTGATTTTGCAAGTTTTCTGCTTCCGTAATCGGTTAAAAATTGCCAAGTGTTTTTTATAAATAAAACGCACGGTTTTTTTGACAATTTTCCGGATTCTAAATCTTCAAAAATATTTCCGTTATCAAATATGATATTATTTGTTAGATTTCTTGTTGCAAAATTAATAACCTGACCGTTTCTATCAATTTTTGTCGGAACAAGAAAATCTGATTTTTTTATATTTTCAAAGAAATGAAAACTTTTCAATTCGCTTCCGTTAAGTTTTAATTTATATTTTTTTGCTTCTTCAACAATTTGAGGATTACAATCAAAAGCATATACCGGCATGAATTTTTCAACTTTTTCATTCGGGAGTTTGTCTTTCATTGCCATAACAATAGAAGATGCTTCGTAACCCGCAGAACAGGCATAATCATATATCACAGCACCGTTAGGAAATTTCTTATCAAGTAAAAACGGCATAATTTGATAAAATTTCAAATTTCGAAACAGATGAGAATAATTTTTAATAGAACCGCTTCCGTAAATAACTCCATCTCCGTGCATATTAACTATATGTTTTGCATATTTATCATAATGTGCAGAAAAACTTAGAGAATTTTTCTGTGAAGCATTATGTTTAGGTTGATAGTTATATGATATAATCGGCGATACTTTCATAAAAAGATAATACTACTAAATTCTTTTCTTACAAGTCCATATAATATTTACGCTTATCTTGATTCAATCTTTCTATTGAATATCTGAGCATAACTCTAGGCATTATGTTTGCATATTTATCAAGAAAACTGTACAATTCATTAATATCTTTTTTGCCCAATTCTCTAAGCATCCAACCGGTTGCTTTATGTATTAAATGATGTGGATGGGAAATATATTTTTCAGATAATTTTATTGTCGGCTCATAAAAACCTTGTTTTATTAAATACTGAGTTGACACAATAGCAATTCTTTCTTTCCACAAATGATTTGAGTTTGAAAGTTTATCTAAAATATCTAACTTGTCCTGATTTTCATATAAATATTCTCCTAAAATATATGGGGCAGACATATCAACTAAATCCCAGTTGTTTATATAATCGGCATTGTTCAAATAAAATTTAACAATATTAGAGCGTTCTTGTTTATATTTTTTAAATTTATGATTCAGAATAAAAAGTGCTAATAATCTAACTTCGTGGTATTCATTATGAAGTAATTGTTCAATTGTATCAATATTTATATCAAAATATTTCTTTGAAATTTTTCTTAAATTAGGGACTCTGACACCATATAATTTATCACTTTCTCCATACCCACCCTTTGTTATTTGAAGAATAGGTGCAGTCCATTGGGCATATTCATCCTCAGCATAAAATTGAATTTCCTCAATTATTTCATCCGATATAGTCTTTATCATATTAAACTCTCTTTCACTAAATCTTTTGCAATCTTTAATGCCTGATTGAAAACATTAGGATTATAAAAATCACTTCTGTCAATATATGGTTTTATAATTTTCCGTGCATAAGAACCGATAGCAATTCCCTTATAATTAATATCACATATTTGTGCTAATTTAGCAGTTTTAGAATTTGTACCTCCTGAGATTAAAATATAAACAGGAAGATTTGCATCTTGAATGATTTCTGCCATTGCGACAGCCTGCAATGTGGTTTTATAACTATCATCACTTCCGCTCATAGGGATACCGTCGGCTTGTATAATAGTTGTGTAGGGAATTCTTTTTTCAAGCATTTTTTTTAATCTGGACAAAACCTGTTTGTTTCCCAAATTTAATCTATCAATACAAACAGACAACATTCCGTCAAAATGTTTATTTATAATATCCCATTTTTCCCAAATATCTTCATCTAATTCAGAGGTAGCATGTAGTTCAACGCAATCTATACCCATAGAAACCAATTCAGGAAGTACTATATTCAAATCAATATCTTTATCAACCATTGTAATCGCACTGTTTGAACAATGATTGGAACACTTGGAACAACCTATACATTTTTCTTCAATGATACTGTTATTTACAATTGCGTTATTAGGGCATATATTATTACAAAATCCACATTCGCAGCATTTATCTTTATTGATTACCGCTTTTGTAATATGCGGATCTCCTTTCATCCCGACGCTCACACAAATAAATCTATCTTTTAAAATACCTGATTTTTTTAAACCGAGTTTTGCTGCTTTTAAAATTTCGGGTTTTGCACAAATATCAAAAACGGTTGCACCGGCTTTTGAATATAGAGCCGTATATCTTTCAACGTCTTGTTCACATTCGTTTCCCGCACCGCATACAAGTTTAAATATATGTTTATGCTGTTCAATAAAATCTTTCAACTTTGTAATATCCCGATAAATTTATTTTGACAGATACAAGTTTACACTAAATAGGGGTAAATATAAAGTTAGTTTTGATACAGATTTATTTAGTATACAAATACTATATAGATTCTGCCATGTAATATTTATAACAGCCGTGATATACTTATTAAGGAATGAAAATATACATAAGGATAGCATTAATATTTCTCTCATTATTTTTCTTGAACTCATCAGTTTATGCGTTGGATGAGATAGTTTTAAATACAGAAAGTTCCGAACAGGAAACAGAATATATCCCTGAAGAAATAGAAGATAATCTCTCTGAACTGGAAGTAATCAATGGACAAGCAAAAACTCAAAAAATACACGATATTTTTGACACAACGGTATCAGACAACGAACATGTTCAATATTTATTGGATAATTATTTAACAAAAAAATTAGACAAAGGGATATTGGATGATATAGGGATATGGGGATTATGGCGTGGCGGTTTAAGTGAAACATTTACACGACATGACAATCATACAAAGATGAATTATGATGTTCTCGAAACACGTTTGCACGGCACATTTAAAGATAAAAAAACTTCATTTGTTATAACAACAAGATATGTTCCTCAGCACGAGTTTAAGTTTATGCAAAACTTATTCTCAGATGTATATATTAAACACCGATTTGATAAACATACTACTTTAACAATCGGTAATACAAGAACACATACAGGCGAAGAAGGTGCTTCAAGCGAATTATTGATTCCGTTTTATTCACGTTCACAGATAAGTCAACAATACGGTAATATCAGAAAATTAGGAGTACGGCTTTCGGGGGATTATTCGTTTGCTGATTATGACATTGCTCTTAATTCTTCTGGAACATATTTCACATCATTTTTTCCGGGAGCGGAATTTTGCGGATGGATAAATTTCAAACCGCTTGCGAAAACAAAAGGGAAATACGGTATATTAAAAATCGGCGGAGGTTTAACAGCAGGAAGGCGGCATTTTAATTACAATGTTGTCGGAGGTTATGTAAGTTATAGATACAAAAAATTTAAAGCAGATTTTGAAATTGCAAACGGCGACGGCTCTAACGGCAGAGTAGGGGCAACAAATGTTCATTCCAGAGGATATTATACAACTCTTTATTATGATTTAACAAAAAAAATTCAACTTCTTGCAAGGTTTGATTCTTTTACTCCTGATTGCCACGATTCGCATCATCAAATCAGAGAGTATAGTGCAGGTATAAATTATTTTATAAAAGGACAAGCACTAAAAATCATGCTCAACTATGTGTTTAGAGAGGACAGTATAGCAGGTAACTCAAACAGAATTATGATTGGAACACAAATTGTATTATAAAACTTCCGCTAATACTTTGTCAGTTTTAAATCTTTTATCGGAATGTCCTGAAATATAGTCTTTTAGCAAGTTAAAACAGACAATACACACTTTTTCTGTTGCTTTTAAATCATAATCACTTTCATAATTAAAATCAAATTGAAGCATAGCATTAAGAAAATCTCTGATTTTATAGTGCATTTTTAACGGAATATGATATTTTTCATTACATTCCGAACAAAATACCCCGCATCTTTCTTTTGAAAAATACATTTCCTCATAAAGTATACGTTTGCCACAATGCAGACAGGTGTCAAGTTCCGGACAAATTCCGGATATTAACATCATCTTTAATTGGAACTTTATAACGGATATTAATATATCTTTTTTATCAATTGAATTTGCGATTTTTTCTAATGCCGAATAGAGCAGATTGTATGTTTCCTCAGAGGTCGGGTCTTCTTCCAGTCCAAAATTTGCAACAATTTCTGAAATATAAGAAGAACACATAAGTTTGAGCATATCTTCTCTGATTTTTCTAAAAGAGTTGATTGTTTGAGCCTGACAGATTGTATCAAGATTACGTCCTCTTGAAAACATAAGTGTATTAGCAATTAATGAATCCATTCTTGCTCCTAATTTGCTTTTAGGACGTTTTACCCCTTTCGCAACAGAGCGAATAATGCCTCTGTCCTTAGAATACATTACAACTATTTTATCCGCATCACTCAAGTCATACGAACGTAAATTGATTGCATCTGTCGTATAATTTTTATCCATCACTTCTCCCGATAATTCTATTTTATACAGAAATTATTATTTAGTCCAGATTGTTACATGCATTCATGAGGTTATTAATATTAAAACCTCTTAACACAATTACTGAAAAATGAAGTTTTATGATAGAATATATACTAGGGTATTAGACTTGTTTAGTGAGAACAAATAAAATGACAGAATTAGGGAATTTTGAGGATATGACCGAAAAGTTTGATGAAATAAAAACCATAGTTGATGAAATAAAAGAAGATATGATGAGCAGTGAAGATTGTAACAATCAATTTTATTCTGTTCTTCAAACGTTAGACGGATTATCCGCAAGTATACAAAATATTGAAAATGAAAAATCAAAACCGACAGATGAATACACAATCCTTCAAACTAATATCCTTGAAGTGAAACGAGAACTGGGCAGAATGAACCAAGCAATAGATGAAACTATTAATGGCGGCTTGCAAGAATTGATGTCTAAATTAAATGAAAAAGTAAACCGTTTAGAAATTCTCACTAATAATACCGGTATAGACCAACAAGTGATAATGAATATTACAGGACAATTGGAAAAAAATATTAGTTCCGGACTTGAAGATACAACAGGAACTTTATTCAGTCAGTATAAATCATACACTGATGAAGTTCGTCACGATGTTGATCAAGTAAATGATAATCTCAAAGAGTGTGTGGATTATTTAGAAAAATCATTAAAAACTGTTTCTTCTGATGCGGTACAACATCTTTCTGATGATATGACTATATTAGGTACAACTTTAGAAAAAACAACGGATAATTTAAAAAGAAGTATTATTGATATATTTTCAAGGATACAAGAAACTGTTGAAAACGGTGCAGGAGTTAACTCAGCAGTTAATATTGATACAACTCAAATCAATAATGATTTGGATATGCTTAAAAATGGTATTTTTAATCTCAATGCCAATACAGAAAAAAGAATTAATAAAATTAGTAAATTAATATCAGAATTAGATATTTTTACAAAATTAGAAAAATTTGCACAATTGAAAGATTTACCCGCAATTGGCGATTTAAAACACACATTAAAAAATAATATAGACCGAATTGTTGATAAATACTCATACACTCTGCAATCTTCACAAGACAGAAACGAATTGACAGAAGTAACTCAACAATTTAGAGCAGATGTATATAATGAAATCATATCCTTACTCGGTAATGTCTCAGAATTTTTATTGGAAAATGACGGAACATCCGCAAAAAAAGAAGAACCATCACAAATGGAACTGTTTGCCGAAAAGATTGAGGAATTAACATCTGTTACCGAATTAAATAATTCAGGATATGACAATATTCATTCTGAGTTAAGAAATCTCAGAGAACAATGTGTTGAATTGGCTGAAATGATTCAAAATAATGCGAAAAAAGCAGGTAATAATAAAACCTCCTTAGAAGAATCTTTAACAGAAATAAAAAACAGCGTTACTGAAATCAATGCCAGAAGCGAATCTTTAAGAAACAATGCAAATGAAATATCTGATGTTGTTAGAGAATGTGCAAATAGCATCATTGAAAATTCAACACCTGATAGAATATCAATAAAAGATATGCTCTCAGATATCAAGAAAAATATCTCTATTCTTCAATCAGGAGATGAAGAAACTGATTATACTTACAGTATGCAGGATATTGAATCTGATGTAGCAAAGATTAGAATTTATTTGAATGAATTAAGCCAAAACGGTGTAAAAGTAAATTCAGAAGAATTTACTGATGAATTAAACAGTGTTGTAGTAATGGTTGACTCTATGAAACAACAACTTAATAAAATTGATGAGTGCGACATTTCTGACACTATGTCAAAAATGAAAGAAGATCTCACAAGCATAAGTACAAGAGTCAACAAATTATTATTAACCTCTGATAATTCATACAATATGATTGAATCTGCTCTAAAAGAGTTTAAAGTTCTTTCGGAAGAAATAGATGAACAAGTCAAAAAAGCCGCAGATACTAACAAATTTAAAACACTAGAAGACAGCATGACTGCTATAAGACTTGCTCTTGGGGAAACAAACAGTTATAACAATGTAATAAATCAATCATTGATTATGCTTGCTGAATGGGTTGACAACGCAGGGGAAACGATAACTAATATTTATGAAAAACAATCTAAACTTGATTCAGTTGATGATATAAAGTCAATACTTTTAGAGTCTAAGAATTCTCTTGCTAACAGTTCTGAAAATGTTGTATCCGCCGTTAGAGAAATGTTGGCAGATACAAACACGTTAGTTAACGGTATAGAAGTAAAAGACTATAGTATTGAATTTTCAAAACTTGCTGAAAAATTTTCTGAACAAAACAGTTTAATTGAAAAACAAGAAGAAAGAATGAATAAACTAGATGAAAAATTAACAACAGTTCTTGAAATGACAGCAAAAAATGACATAGTGGCATTATCAGAAAAAATTAATAGTATAGAAACCCAAATGGAAAAACTTAACAGAAGTATTGAAAAATTAACAGCATATGTAAATGAAGATTAGAGATAAAAAGGTTATCAGTTATAAATCTCTATTATCCGAAATATAAATGGTGAATATCTAATGCTCACAAAAACAAAAATACAATCAAAATTAAAACAAATTTTACCGAAAAAAAATGTACTTACAACGATAGAAGAATGTTATGTATATTCACAAGACGGTACAAACGGTGTTGAATCGAAAGTTTTACCGGACGTAGTTGTATTTCCTGAAACAATAGAAGAAATTCAACAGATAATGAGTTTCGCAAACAAACATAAAATTCCTGTAATTGCACGAGGAGCAGGCACAAATCTTGTCGGAGCGTGTATTCCTGTGCGTGGAGGAATAATATTAAACTTTACTAAAATGGATAAAATTTTAGAAATAAACAAAACAAATATGACTGCAAGAGTGCAGGCAGGTGTGGTGATTGGTCAGTTACAAGATAAGGTATCAGAATCAGGTTTATTTTTTCCTCCCGATCCTTCTAATTTGCGAGTTTCAACAATCGGTGGGGCTATAGCACAATCTGCCGGAGGCCCTAAAACTTTTAAGTATGGTACAACAAAAGATTATATCTTAGGACTTAAAGTTGTTTTAGCAAACGGACAACTTATGGAAGTCGGAGTTAACACTATTAAAAATGCAACAGGCTATCATCTTGAACAATTATTTATAGGTAGTGAAGGAACCCTTGGTATTGTTGTTGAAGCGACCTTGAAATTGATTCCAAAGCCTGAAACGACAAGAGTTATTATGGCATATTTTGATGATGTTGACTCGGCAACAAATTCTGTTGTAAAGATGATAGATGCTAACTTATATCCGTCTACAATTGATTTTATGAATAAAAACACGATTGAAACTGTTGAAAAATTTTATAAAATCGGATTAAATACCTCAAAAGAAGCGGCTTTAATTATTGAAATTGACGGATTTGAGTCATCAATGGATACTCAAATTAATCGATTAAAAGATGTTTTGGAAACTTCTCAAGCGAGTGATATTGTTATTTCTTATTCTCAAGAAGAACAAGATAAATTATGGACAGCAAGACGTGCTTCTTTTGGTGCCACAGCAAAACTCAGTCCTGATGTTGTGACAAATGATATGATTGTACCAAGAGAAAATATTTCAAAGTTAGTTAATGGAATAAATGATATCTGTGAAAAATACTCACTAAAAGTTTGTATTGTCGGTCACATTGGAGATGGAAATATTCATCCTCAGATAGCACTTGACTTGAATAATCCGACAGAAGCATCTAACTACGAAAAAGCAAAATCGGAGTTTTATAAATTAACTCTAAAACTTAACGGAGTATTATCAGCAGAACACGGTATCGGGTTAGAGAAAAAAGCATTTTTATCTGATTCAGTATCTCCGCTTGCTTTAGAATATATGAAAAAAATGAAAAACGTTTTTGACCCCAATAATATATTGAACCCGGATAAAATATTTTAAAAGTTTATAATAAAAAATAAGGCTCGGGATTTCCCGAACCTTATTTTATATAGGTAGGTTGAGGTATTACCTCAACAACAAATATTTACCCTATCTAATCAATTCGCCAACTGCTTTGTACATTTCCATACGTTTAGCAGCATCTGCTTCTGCTTTAGCATACAATGCTTCAGCAGCATCAGGGTTAGTTTTCATCAAGGACTTATAACGACCCTCTGATCTGATAAAGTCTTGATAAGCACCTTTAGGATCTTTAGCATCCCAACTGAACGGTTGTTCAAGAGCAGGATTATATCTGTAAAGCGGGAAGTATCCTGCTTCAACTGCTCTCTTTTGTTCAGTTTGTGTTTTAGACATATCGATACCGTGAGCGATACAAGGAGCGTAAGCAAATATGATAGATGGTCCGTCATACGCTTCTGCTTCTTGGAATGCCTTGAGAGTTTGGTTTCTGTCAGCACCAAGAGCGACTGATGCAACATAAACATAACCGTAAGACATACTCATCAAGCCCATATTTTTCTTATAAGTTTGTTTACCACCTGTAGCAAACTTCGCAACAGCACCTGTAGGTGTTGATTTGGATGCTTGACCACCTGTGTTAGAGTATACTTCTGTATCAAGAACGAGGATATTAACATTCTTGTTTTGAGCAAGAACGTGGTCAATACCGCCGTATCCGATATCGTTAGCCCAA
>CACXGY010000005.1 GCA_902767275.1 uncultured bacterium
TTGTAAATCTAAATAAGGTGTGTCATTTGAGTCATACATATAAGACCCTTCACAACCTGCAAAAACCTTAGGATCAGGTGAATAGTGAACAGTATCACCATAAGAATCATACTCAGCATCCATTTCTTTTATTTGAGCATCAGTAAGTCTTTTTTCTTCTTCTAAACAAATCATTTTTTTCCCTCACTATAAATTCCCATTGGCATAATGCCTTGTTTCTTCAAAATAACATATAAAATAAAAAAAGTAAATGGTCTGATATAAGACCATTAACTTTTGTAAATTTTTTATTCAAAAGACACCTGTTATCTATGCTATAATTTTATTATGGAAAAGTGGTTAAAAATACCTGATTTTGTGCGATTTCTCATAATAGGCTGCCTGAATGCGGGTATTTCATATATTATATACGCAATTGCCGTGTTCATGCTTGGAGAAACACATTATCAACTATGTGTGGCACTTCAATGGATATTATCATCATTTATATCTTATCTTAATCAGAAATTCTTTGTATTCTGTACAAGAGGTAAATATATCGAAGAATATTTAAAATGTTGCACGACATGGGCAATTAGTTATCTGTTAAACGTAATTATTCTTGAAATATTTGTACGATTTATAATTCAAAACGTATATATTGCACAATTTATCTCATTATTTCTTGTTTCAATATCTACTTATGTTCTGTTTAAATTCTTTGCGTTTAAAAAAGACTAACTCAATTCTTTATCTTTAATATATCGAGGTCTTGCCTTTACCTCTCTGTAAAGTTGCCCTACATATTCGCCGATTATCCCCAGACAAAAAAGTTGTATTCCTCCGAAAGCACACATGACAATAATATTTGTTGCCCAACCGTTAGGGGAATTATGCCAGAATAGTTTTTCAATAACAGTTTCTATACCGACAGCGAACCCGAAAAAAGCCATGAAAAACCCTAAAACAGCAACAAATCGGAGAGGAACAACACTGTATGAGGTTATACCATTTAAAGCAAGTGCCATAAGAGAGGAAAAATTAAACTTTGATTCCCCTGCCATGCGTTTTTTAACGTCAAAATGTACATAAGTTATAGGCAAACCCACTTCATTAAAAAATCCTCTTAAAAAGAATAATTTTTCGGGATAAGTTTCCATTATATCAAGAGTCCGCTTACTAACCAATCTATAATCAGAATGATTCATAGGTATATTTGCACCTAACAGTTTCATTGTTTTGTAAAAAGCCTCAGCCGTAAATTTTTTCATAAAAGAATCTGTCTTTCTGTCGTTTCTAATACCTAATACAACATCAAAACCTTTCATGTATTCATCAAGAAATCGTTCTATTGCCCATTCATCTTGCTGCAAATCTGCATCTATTGACACAACACAATCACAACCAATTTTTCTTACGCTTTCCAAACCTGCCATCAACGCTCTTTGGTTTCCAAAATTTCTTATAAATTTCGTGCCTTTAACTATTGGATTAACCTTGTGCATTTCTTCAATAATTTCCCAAGTATCATCTTTGGAACCATCATCAATAAAATACAAATAACTTGTATCTTTGATTTTTCCCTTAGAGATTAAATCTTTTAGCACAATAATCAACTGATCGGCAGTTGTTTTCACACATAATTCTTCATTATAACAAGGGATAATTATCGCTAATTGAGGACATCCCTCTCTCTTACAGCCAAGCACGTTTCTACCTCTTTCATATTTATATTATAATATTATCAGAAATATATCAAGAAAGCGAATTATGAAGAAAAAATTTATATTAAACGCTGACGACTTTGGAATGTCAGAATATTATAACAATGCAGTTTTAGACGGAAAAAATAATGGGCTTTTAACATCCGCAAGTCTTTGTGCTAACGGAGATTGTTTTGAACAAGCAATCAATGAAATTATCCCTCAATGTCCTGATTTATCGGTCGGAATACATCTTAATATTATTGAAGGAAAATCTTTAACCGAATGTCCTATGCTTACAGACAAAGATAGAAATTTTAACAACGGATATATTTCTCTTATTTTAAAATCTTTTAATAAAGAATTTATGAAACAAGTTGAGATAGAATTTCGTGCTCAAATAGAAAAAATCATGAATAGAACAAACGTTGATCATATAGATTCGCATGTTCACACTCATGCTATTCCTAACATTTTCAGACTTACTGCAAAATTAGCAGACGAATACGGGATTCCATATATCAGAACACAGTATGAAAAACCTTATATTACCCCGTCGATAAAAAAACATTTTAACACTAAATATCCGCCAAATATTTTAAAAATAATATTATTAAATACATTTACAATATTAAACAGATCTGTTGTAAAAAAATATGATTTAAAAACAAACGATTATTTAATAGGTGTCGGTTATACAGGGATGATGGACAGCAAAACCATAAAATACGGATTAAAAAGCCTGCGTAAAGAATGTGTTGCAGAAGCCCTTATTCATCCATGTAAGTACGATAACACCGATACACTTACATTTACCCCTACACCTGACAGTCATCACTTTGAATATTTAATAACACAAGATGATGAATTGCGTAATAATATTGCCGAATTAGGTTTTAACTTAGTTAATCATTCTTCTTTATCGGAGGAATAATTGTATAGTAGAATTTGAATTTTTTTGATTTCCCGACTATATTAGTAATCTTAAATTTGTATTCATGCATATTAAAACTATAGTTTTCAGGTAATAATACTATCATTTCTTTTGCGAAATCAATAGTATCCTGTTCGGATTTCCCTACAATTAATGCACCTGAGTTTAAGATATCTTCAGGATTCTCCCAAGGATTTTTAGCCCCAAATGTTTCTAAAATAACATGAGGATGTCGTGGGTTATATTCTTTAATTTTAAAAACATAATCTATGTTACCGCCAATATATTTAAATTGAGCATTATTAGTTTCATAATCCCATTGTTTATTTATATCAGGAATTATATGTTGATAAGGAAAAGACATGTGCAACTTTGTCTGAAACAAACAAAAAATAAACATGCCGACGAGCCATAAAAACATCAACGAATAAACCCATTTAATACAAAAATAAAAAGTATTTTTATTAAAATTTATCGGAAAAAAGTTTAGCAAGAAAATGCCGGAGAAACCTACCATCATCGAACCCCACATTCCCATAATTCTACTGTTTTCTACAATTGCCATACAACTTTGAGCAAGGATAGGCACACTTGCTATTGATAAAACAAATAAACTTTCTGATGTTTTCCAATTCTTATTAATACTTATATTTTTTGCCTGCAATGCAAGAAATAAATAAACTGCAACACATGACAAAACAGAACAAACCTGATCCATAATAAATTTTAACGGAAAAACAACCCTTCCGTATTTTATAAGAAATTGTGGAGTATTATGAGCACCTATCTCTGTTCTTCCTGTCAGATATATAAACGAAAAGAAATCTGTCTTGAATAACCATATTACATGAGGCAATATAATTAAAGAACCTACTAAAATAGAGATATAAAGACCTTTTTTCTTAAACTGCTCTCTTTCACAAATTATTAAGTACAAAAATAATGCCAAAAATAAAAATATGACTTGATATTTGCATAATACACCGAGAGCAGAAACCAGCCCAAACAAAACATAATCAACTATTTTATTTTCTTTTACCGATTTATAAAAATAATATGCAATCATTGGCCAAAGAGCCATTGATAAAAAATTGCAATTATAATTTTCATAAAATGCAATATAAGTATAATAATAGCAGGATGACATAATTAGAGAAGCAATCATAGATTTTTCTTCATCAAAGAAAAACTTTGCGAGTTTATATATAAACAAAAACCCAACCAAAATACATGCCTGACCTAAAAAATATGCAACAAAATCGTGCTGTCCGCATAAATTATACAACCCGCCTATCAGCCAACCTGAAAGAGGAGGGTGTTTATTTGTTCCAAAATCAACTAATTCTCCCCATGAAATTGCTTCTAATGCATCGTTTCCTATAATGTTACGGAAAAGACCTAAAATACTCCATGCCAGAGCATTTATTATTAAAAATATATAAAAAAACTTTCTCTTTTTCACAATATCCATAACACTAATCGTAACACAAAAAAAGTTTCTATTCTTTGAAATAACATTGTCATGGTCTGAATTAAGACCATTAACTTTTGTAAAGTAGTAAATATAATATTTTTTTGTAAATCTTATAAATTATGATATTATTTAGTTTAGCGGAGGTTATCAATGCCAACTACTTTAGTAGAGAACAAATTGCGACATATAAATGGAATGTTAAGTGAAATCAGCAGCATTTATGAAAAATTACTTTCCTCAAAAAATGTTCCGGAGGGAGTATTTATTGTTATGTCATCAATACTTGATTTAGGCGAAGGATGCCTTCAAAAAGAAATCTCAGAGATTAGTTATTTGAATAAAAAAACAGTTAATTCAACCATAAAAAAATTACAAAAGGAAGATTTTATTAAGTTACAAGCGGGGAAATATCCTAATATGCATATATATTTAACAGACAAAGGGAAAGAATATATGCGAGAGAATATCATTCCAATTATAGAAGTTGAGAGTAAGGCTCTTGAACTCATGCCGGCAAACGAGTTTGCTACACTTGTAAAATCATACAAAAAATATATAGACAATTTCAGAGAACACGTTGAAATGTTTGCAGAAAGAAACAAATAAAAAAGATATCTTAATCAAGATATCTTTTTTAATATATTAAGTCTTAACAAACGTATCATCTTCTCCTTCGCCTTTAGCGAGTTTAGTATCATCAATCGGTTTAGGTCTTTGCCCGACTACGACAACTTCCCCAATGGAATTATCCGGAGCGATATAAGTTTTATTATGCCTGTCTCCTCTATATGCCATATTGTATTTTTGTGTTGTACTGTATGCGTTAAAATCCTCAATCCGTTGAGCCATATCTTCAACCGTGATATAACCTTTGCCGTCTTTATCTAATGGGGCATTATCACGATAAAACTCGGGATGTGCTTTTTCATTTTTTCTTGTTAATATGTGCTCGGTAGTTGCCAAAGCAGTTCTTAAACGTCCCGGCAAATATACTAATGAATATAGTTCTCCCGGAGATAAATCTTTGTTACTTCCTTTTTTTCCGTAAACCATTTGTTTACCTTCAACAATACATTTTCTAATATATGGCAGTTGTTGAACAGGAGTCATGGTAGTCGGATCAATATTATAATTCTCTCTGGTGGATTCAATAAAACCCATTAAGCCTGTTGGAATATTCGGTTCAAAACTGCTTTCGGAATTCAATATAGACATCAAATTATCAGGGTCACAATGAACTTCTTTTGCAATATTAACAATCCCTTGATAAAATTCATGGGTAAACCCTTTTCTTACAGGAGCAAGATTGCTCCATTCTCTTTCTAAAGAACGAACCCCTTTAGCAGTATACCATTTAGGGTCAATCTTAAAAGTTGATAACGATTGAGATGACAGTTCAGCCTGTTGTTGCTGCCATAATGCTATTTGATCTGCTCTGATTTTATCTGTTATTTCATGCATTCTATCAATATCTTCTTGAGTAAAACCTATAGAAACTTCGCCCACAACAGAACGATAAAATGATTCTTGTGCTTGTTTATTCCATTCTTCTTGATGTTCTGCAGCATAATCATTTATTTCTTTTTGACGCTGCAAAGTTCTTAACTCATAATTATTATGCAAATCTGATGATGATAACAAATTTCCTGTTTCAGTATCAACAAATACAATACTTCCTTGCCTATACTCTGCTTTTACAGATGAAGGCAATGTATCTACACGAAGGATTTCTTTTACTTGCCTATCAAACTCTGCCTTTGTCAGATAAGTATTTTTGCCTTCCGTAGAAACAGTAACTAAAGATTCATGAGTATCATCAGTATATCTAAACTTATTACCTCCGGAATCACGACCTATACGGATTTCACGATCTTCTTCTCCATTTACGGTTCTTCTAATTAGCCTGTCTCCTTCCGAATACACAGGAGTTGCTTCTTCTGTTTCACGGTTTCCTGTAAAAATAGAAGGCTTAACTTCACTCGATTCTGTTGACGAAACCGGCTGTTCCCCTGAATAGGAAGTGTTTTCTACACCTTTTGTCGGATCGATACTTGTCATCCACTTACTCCTTAATTAAAGAAAATACACTTGTACTCAATAAAAATAACGTACACATTTACAATATTCTTTAATCAAATCCAAAAAACATTTACATAAATTAATATTTTATTACGCACTACATCTTTTCAGGGGCAGTAACACCTAATATATTAAGTGCAATTTCCAAAACAGTTTTAACTGAATAAATCAAACACAAACGTGCTTTCATTATTTTTCTGTCATCACAAATAACTCTGTTTGAATTATAGAAAGAATGAAATTCAGCCGCCAAATCCTGAACATATCTGCATATAGTATAAACTGCACGAGTTTTTGCGGAATAATCAATCATTGACTTAAATTCTTCCAATTTCAATATCAATTTCTTTGCCTCAGGAACAGTAGCAATCATACCTTCAACATCAAAAGTTGATAAAGTTTCATCTAATTCTTTTTCTGTCATAGGAGCAGGAGATGTTAAACCTGTTTCATGATTTATTTTTTCTTTAACTGCATTCCTTAATATAGAGCATGCTCTTGCATGAGCATATTGGACATAGAAAACAGGGTTTTCATCGGTTGAACGTTTAGCAAGTTCTATATCAAAATCTAGAGTTGTATCAATACTTCTCATAGACATCCAGAATCTTGTTGCATCAACACCTACTTCATCAATAAGTTCATCAAGAGTAACCATTTTACGACGTTTACCCATTCTGACTTCTTCCCCGTTTATAATAAGGTTAACGAGTTGCCCTAAAAGAATTTCAAGTTTATCAGGATTACCGCCGAGTGCTTCAATTGATGCTTTTACTCTAGCGACATAACCATGATGATCAGCACCCCAGATATTTATTAACCTGTCAAAACCTCTTTCCAATTTATCCATGTGATAAGCAATATCAGCAGTCAAATATGTATTTGCTCCATCAGCCTTTTTTAGTACTCTGTCTTGATCATCACCGTATTTTGTAGTTTTGAACCATACTGCACCGTCTTGTTCATATAGTTCGCCTTTGTTTTTTAACTCATTAAAATATTTTTCAACTTTACCCGATGTATGCAAATCCAGTTCGGAATAAAACTTATCAAAATGCACACGAAAATTTTCTAATAATTCACGTTGAACACGTTCCATATATTCCTTTGCATAATCTGATAATACTTTAATATCCTCAGTTGGTTTATTATCTTCCAAGAATTTTTTAGCAACAGGTATTAGATATTCACCTGCATAATAATTTTTTCTTTCTTCCTCATCTTGCGGAAAGTCTATATTTTCGCCCAATTCTTGTTTAATACGAATATTCAAAGAACGCCCGAGTTTCTGAATTTGACTTCCTGCATCATTGATATAAAACTCTTGATAAACATCGTGACCGTAAAACTTAAGCAAATTAGCAAGAGAACTTCCCATAGCAGCCCAGCGACCGTGACCTATATGAAACGGGCCTGTCGGATTTGCAGATACATATTCAAGATTAATACGTTCTTTCTCTATATTTTCAGGTTTACCAAAGTTATCTTTTTTTTCAAGTATTTCTTTTATAACACCCGCTAAAACATTATCAGACAATTTAAAATTTATAAAACCTGCAACAACAGATGTTGAATATTTATCAGTCGGCAAATACTTAACAATAGCATTTGCAATCATCGGAGGTGCCATCTTTGCATTACGAGCCAAGGAAGAAACATTGATAGCAAAATCGCCGAAATCAGCATTTTTAGGCTTTTCAGAAACAATATTAACTTCATCTTCCAAACCCATTTGTCCTAATTCTTTATTAGTAATAGCCTGTTTTATAGCATTTAATGTATCATTTAACAGTTCTTCTTTAAACATTTCATACCCTCATATTTGTCTGATAAATATATTATAAAACAAACAAAAGACAAGATAACTAAGATAAAACATCAATTGCAAGTTCAACTTTTCCAAACGGGGCACTAACCTGATATCCTTGAACATAAGGTGCTATTTTATCTCTCATTTCAATAGCAATTTCGAGTCCTATTTTAATACCATCTTCTTTAGTTTTAGCCTCAGCCATTCTGTCTATAACAGAATCAGGCACAACAACACCGGGGACTTCTGTTTTTAAGAACAATGCATTTTTTAAAGAAACTAACGGCCAAATGCCTGCAACAAAAGGAATATTCGTATCTGCATTATCAATGAATTTTAAAAGGCTGTCATAATCGAAAACAGGTTGAGTAATAACAAATTCTGCACCTGCACTAATTTTATTATGTAGATGCTTTAGTTCTTTTTGTATATCCAACGCACACGGATTTGCTCCGACGCCAATAAGGATTGAGGTTGGAGGGTTTATAATATTCCCTGCTATATCAACCCCATGATTAAGATTATTCACGACACCGGTAAGTCCGACGGAATCAACATCAAATACAGCGGTAGCATCCGGATAGTTTCCCAGTTTAGGAGGATCTCCTGTAACTATTAAATAATTTTTTAACCCTCCTGCATAACCACCTAACAAATCTGACTGCATACCGATAAGATTTCTATCTCTGCAACAATAATGTAAAATAGTTTCCATTCCGGTTTGTTTTTCTATCATAAGAGCAGTTACAAGAGGAGAAATCCTTGAACTTGCACGAGGACCGTCAGGAAGATTTATCGCATCGATACCTGCTTCTTTGCACTTATTAACTTTTTTTATAACATCTTCTAAATTTATTGAACGAGGAGGAGTAATTTCAACTGTGGTTGCTTTTTCTTTTGAAAATAATTTTTTTGCAAAATTACTTTTTTCTTCAGTTGGAGTTACTTTAATATTCCATTCTTCACTTTTCTGAAAAGGAATAAGTTCAATATTTTTTTTAACGGAAGTAATAGCCTTAACGGCTTTCGCCATATCCTCAATATGAGATTTATCTGTTCCGCAACAACCACCAACCCCTTTCACTCCTAATTCTATATATTTTTTTGCATAAGAAGTAAAATACTCCGGAGTATTCATATAAATAGTTCTGCCTTCAACTTTTTTTAATGCACTGGCATTGGGTTGAATAACAAGCGGTTTTTTTATCACATTAATCACTTTTTGTACGGCACTCAACATAGCGTGCGGTCCAACA
Organism: uncultured bacterium; assembly: GCA_902767275.1. Taxonomy (GTDB): domain Bacteria; phylum Cyanobacteriota; class Vampirovibrionia; order Gastranaerophilales; family Gastranaerophilaceae; genus UBA2883. Next base: position 9,236 of record CACXGY010000005.1, read on the forward strand.
GAACAATTCAAACCTAAGACATCAATATATTCTGACTCATCAAGTTTTTTCATTGCTATCTTTATATCCAGACCTGTCGGAGTTTCCATTTCTTTTTTAAGAGTTAAAGATACAATAACAGGAAGATTATATTTTTTAGCAATTTCAGCGGCGAGTAAAAGTTCATTAATATCAAAATATGTTTCAAACATAACACCGTCTACACCTGACTCTTTTAGGGCTTTAATTTGTTCTTCATAACTCTCAATAATTTCATCTTTATTTTCTGAAGTCAAAACAGAACCTATATTAATCCTTGAACCGATAGAACCCAAAACATATATATTTTTACCTGCAACAGATTGTGCAATTTTTACACCTGCTTCATTAATTTCTTTTACCTTACTATCCAAACCGTATTTTCTAAGTTTAATCTTATTTGCACCGAAAGTATTTGTAAGAATTACCTCTGAACCTGCATCAATATATTCACTATGAATTTCTTTTATAAGTTCAGGATTTGTAATATTTAATTCATCAAAACAGGTATTTATAAATATACCCTTTGAGTATATTGTTGTACCCATAGCACCATCAAATATTAAAGGTCTTTCATTTATTCTCTCAATAATATTCTGCTTCATAAAACCAATTATACCACGCACTTACTTAATCAAAAAGAAGGCGAACAATCCTCTTTGTCATTTTGCTTAAATAAAAATAAGGCACAAATTGTTAAAAAAATGGCACCAATAAATACTTCAAACGGAAAAGTTATCAACAAACTTTTATCCAGTATCATAGGGATTAGCAAAATTGCACCCGCCGGAGGAAAAAATATTTTTAATCTATCCAAAGTAATAAATAAAATGACGCAAGCAACAGTCGTACAAACAAAAAGAGGCATACCCATATAAATATTAAGAACAAGCCTTAATAAAGATCCGATAAAAGCACTAAAAGTCATGAGTCCTATTATATACAAAGGTTTTTTACGAGCAGGACTATCTATATTAGACAACTCAGTAAACATAACAATTAGAGGTGGTGCTAAAAAATATATTTGATGCGTTTTAAATGGTATAAGTGCAAGCAGAGCAAATACAACAAGAAGTTTAGTCCATTTAACAATTTGAAAATTTATATCAAATTCACAAGGAATAAAATTGTTAACCGGTTTAAAACGATGTTTTTCCATTTGCCACTGAGCAATAATAATTATTAGAGCCATAAACGAAACTGAAATCGGATAAATCCAACTGCTTGTTCTCAAATAAACAGGTAAAATACAAGCGGAAATAATCGGAACAAAATTCGTTTTACATAATGTTAAAATAAATCCTGTAAAGCCGAAACATATACAAACTTGAAAAATTAGTGCTAAAGGAACATATTTGACTACTATTACACCAAAAAGTGCTGCCGCAGACATAAGAAAAAATATTCTTCTTTTATTTGTTCTCCATGGTAACTGTTCAGAAACCCAAGCCCCAATAGTTAATGCACAAATTTCAGGAAAAATAATTTCATTTTCTCCACTAACTTCTGCAACTAAAACCATAGAAAGAGCCATTAATATTCCAAAAATATACCGCTCTATTCTAATTCTGTGTAAAATCCCAATATCCATATATATAATGCTAAAATAAGTATAAAAAATATTCAATTTTTTATACTTAACATTTGTTAATAAAAACATCAATTTTTATTAACAAAAAAACTTTTTATAAACATACGGGAATTATTAAGAGGTATCAATCTATGGTTGAAAGAGTTTCAAATCACAACAATTTGACAGTACAACAACGTTTTGCACAAATGCCTGAAGTACAAAAAGGTAATGCAAGAGTTGTAAACAATGGTGAAAATTTATGGACTATTGCAAAATCAGAATTAGGGGAAAATGCAAAGAATAGCGAAATCAATGACTATATGTGGCAAATAGCAAAAGTCAACGGATTAGATTCTGAAAAAAAGATGAACAATTTGATGACAAACACAAAACTATATATGCCGAAGAAAAATACACAGGAACAAAGTACCAAAGTAACAACAACTCCAAAACAAACCGTTAAAAAGCCTGTTGTTACTACACAAAGCAAAACTCAACAACAAAAATTCAAACCTGTGTCATATAGTTCTTTAGAGTTTCATCCAAAAAAAATAAAACCGCAAGCAGTGAAACCGCAAGCAGTAAAACCGCAAGCGACAAAACCTCAGGCAGCAAAACCTCAGGCAGCAAAACCACAGGCAACAAAACCGCAAGCGACAAAACCTCAGGCAGCAAAACCACAGGCAACAAAACCGCAAGCAGTGAAACCGCAAGCGACAAAACCTCTGACAGCAAAGCCCAAACAAATGCTGACGGTTCAACAAAGAGTTAAAACAACTCCTGCACAAAAAACAACTTCAGCAGAAAGCAGTTTTAACAAAGTTTTGAAAACAATATTTACAGATAAAAATATACAGGTAAAAGAGGCCTACATATCATTACTCAATAAAAATGAAAAATTATACCACGTAGAAACACGACATGATTATAAAAATCACACATCCTTCTCATATCCTGTTATGTCATTTACGTTAAAGAACGGACAAATAACGGAAGTATCCTTTGATGATACTGTAGATAATAATCCTGACGGATATGATTATAAAGTAACAAGAAATAACAAAAAAGCATCTGACATAAGAACAAACAAATATGAAGCAATGCAGGGTAAAAAAGTAGGTACGATTCCTCCTGAATCAATGCAAAAATTAGAAAACAAATTATTAACTTTAATGAAGAAATAATATCTAAAATTCGTTTAATCAAATAAAAGTACATAATTGGGATTATTTGAAGTATCTCCAAATATGTACTTTTTATTATCATTTGCCGACTTGATTACGACCATGCTCTTTTGCATAATACAAGGCTTTATCAGCACATTCAATAATCTTTTGAGGAGTTTCTCCATCTTGAGGGAATGATGATACTCCTAAACTTATGGTTATATTGCATTCGGTATTATTTGAAACTTTTAACGGTGTTTTTGCTACTTCTTCGCAAATACGTTGAGCATGAATTGTTGCTTCATTTTTTGAAGTTTGAGGTAATATTATACTCATTTCTTCTCCACCGTATCTGCATACATAATCTGTTGCACGAGTATTTTTCTTCAGTATTTGAGCAACAGTTCTTAATACTGCATCTCCAACTTGGTGCCCGTATGTATCATTGAATTTTTTAAAGAAATCAATGTCTATTATTATTAATGAAAACTCTTGTTCGTAACGTCTGGACGTATCAATTTGTTTTTTCAGAGTATCCTGAAAATATCTGTGATTATACAATTCTGTCAAACCATCTGTTGTAGCCAGTTTATATTGGTGTTCAAAATCTCTGGATTTCAGTAAATATTTTGCTAAATATGAAATCGCAAATGTAATCAATATAACAAAAAGAGGAACAACAACCTCTATCCATATATTATACAAACTCATTACATAATATGCAGATAAATAATAGGCCGCTGCCAATAAAACAGTCGATGTTGTTGCAAATATTGCTGATGAAGATTTAAACACAATAAAACTAACTGTTAATACTAATAAAAATATAATTACAGCATTCGTTGAATTAGCGGATTTTTTAATAAATGAATTATCTAATAAGTTATTCATATATGTCGCATGCAGTTCTACTCCGGGATAAATTTTATCTATTGGCACACTTTTTGTATCAAAAAGACTTGATGCTGTCGTACCGATAAAAACAATTTTGTTATTAAAATTATATTTTTCAATTGATTTATCACCATTTATTGATTTAATTAATTTATGGAAAGGTATATTTTTGTAAGTTCTCATTGATGCACCATACCAATTAAGAACGACTTCACCTGTGTTTGTTAACGGAATTTTTGATTCTCCTGCAATTAAATTTGAGTGAGAATCTATTTTATATTCTGACAAAGAAATTCCGTTATTTAATAATGTAGTACCCGCAAGCAAAGTCATGTGAGGGTAATATTTTCCGTTATAGTGTGCAAACACCGGAACTTGTCTGATAATTCCGTCTTGGGAACGACTTATATTAATCATTCCGACTTTAGTATTTGAATTTATTATTGAATCCAATATAGTTCTACAATTTGAGAACCCAAAATTCCCTTCTAAATCAACATTCTTAGAATTATTTTCTAGTTTTACAGCCAATCTGTCAGGTAACGATACTGGGATTCTTACATCCGCAGACTGATTATCAAAGTTAATCGCTGTATATATATTATTGTATTTATTCATTGTAGAAGATAATAAACTATCTGCAGCAGGATTTGTTTTGAAAGATTTAACAAACATTAAATCAAATATAACTGCCTTTGGTTTATCCTGTTCAATTCTTTCAATTATATTTGCGTAAACACTTCTTGATATTGGCCATTCACCATATTTATCTAATATATATTCATAACTGCCATCATCAATCGCAACTATTACTATATCACTGCTTGGTTTTAAATGTCTGTGTTTAACGAGTAAGGATTGCCTGTAATCAAATGATTTATTTTCCGAATCATTAAAAAAATTAACTATCATACTGTTATTAGCCAATAGAAGTATTGAAAATAATATTGATGCTGTTATTAAGAAATATGCTATTATATTAAAAATTTGGTCTTTCTTTAATTTATTATCATTATCGCTCAAAATTCTAACCTCATAATGTTACAAAATACCATTGAGTATTTAAGTCATCCCTATCAATATTTTATTTAATTAATTCTGTTCTAATTTTACCAGAAAATTGATTTCTGATAAATTCTCTTTCCATCAATTTGTTATTTAGTTTTAATATTTCAGTTGTATAAGCCAATTCATCGGGTTTTTGTAAATAATTTATCAAACAATCTTCATTCAAACTCATTCATCCAATCCTCAAATAATGTCGACATTATAAATTACGACAAGGATAGAATATAAAATATATATATTGAATAAAAATAGTATAAAAGAGTGAGATTTATTCTCCCATAACTTTTACAATAACTCTTTTTCTTCGTTGTCCGTCAAATTCAGCATAATAAATTTGCTGCCACGGACCAAAATCTAATCTACCGTCAGTTATCGGAACAATAACTTCGTGTCCTATTAATAGACTTTTTAAATGACTGTCCCCATTGGTTTCACCTGTATTATGGTGGTTGTAATTTATGTTAAACGGTGCTAATTTTTCTAACCAATTATCAATATCTTCTATTAATCCGTATTCAGCATCATTTACGTATACGCCTGCCGTTATATGCATGGCAGATACTAAAACCATTCCTTCTTTAATACCGCTATTTGAAACTATTTCCTGAACCTTAGGGGTTATATTAATGTATTCTCTTTGATTCTCTGTATTAAACCATAAATATTCGGTCGCAAATTTCATAAAAACCTCCTTTTTAAATAACTCTATTATATTATTCTTTTGTTAAAATGTATATATGAACCTATCAACTTCTATCAATAAATATATAGAAAACTCAAAAATAAAAGGCAAATTGGCTCGTTGGAAAAAACAACAAATATATGTCTATATAACAGAAATCAGTACTAATATTCCTAACAAAACTTTCTATTATGAAGAAATAAAAAGGGCTGTTTCTGTTTGGAATAAATATATACAACAGTCGGGTATTGATTTAATAATTGAAATTACAACAACTCCAAACAATGCTGATATAATTATTCATTGGAGAAAGGTCGGCAGAGTTTTTGAAGGTATGTGTAAGTATTTATCTGTTATTGATAATGAATTAAAAAAAATATCGATAGAAGTTGGATTAAAAAATGAATATTCAGGGAAAAACACAACAGAGGACAGTATATTCTTTGTAATGATGCACGAATTAGGTCATTCACTCGGCTTAGGGCATGGGGTTGATATTGATGATGTTATGTATGTGCCTCACAAAAAAAATATTTCTATACCGAGTGAAAATGATTTATTTGTATTAAAACACATATATTCAACTCTATAATAAAAAATAAAACTTCCCATAAATGGGAAGTTAACCGAATTATAAAATCCAACTAAAACTTAGTTTACTCTCATATCAGCAGGAACATCTACCCCGCCTTGAGGAGCATAAGCGGCATTTGCGACTTCATTTCTTTGACGTTCTAATTGCACTTGTCCGCTTTTCACAACTTGTTGAAGTTGATTTAAATTTTGTTCTAAGTTAGTAAGAACTTGTTCAGCAAAAACATTTGCTCCTTCTTTAGTTCTTAAAACTTCATCTCTTGCCTGTATTCTAATTGCTTCTGCTTCATCCATTGCTTTACGCTTCATAGCATCACAATCGGCAATAACTTGCTCTTTAATTTTTTGGGCTTCTCTTTGAACCGCTTGCAACAAATCAGATTCGCTCAATAATCTTGCTGCTTCTGCTTGAGCATCTCTTATAACTTTTTCCGCTCTCATTTGTGCTTCATGCTGAATTTCATCCCTTCTTCTCAGCAAGGCACGAGCATCTTGAACTTCTGTTGGAAGTGATGCATATATGTTATCCAACAAGGTTTCAACGACATCTCTCTTTACTACAACCATATAACTTGACAACAAAGGAAACCCTTTATCCAATGCTTCCTCTAATTTTCCTAATAGGTTGTATATATTACTCTGTTGAGTACTCATATTATATATCTCTCCTGATATCAGTATATCCTCATTAAAATTTTACGACAAATATATTAATAAAGTCAAATTATGAAACGGGTTTTTATGTAGTTTTTTTACAAAAAAAAAACTAACCTTCGGGTTAGTTTTATAAATTTGGTTATCATTAAATCTTATTAACAACTATTTTGAAGCAACCTGAGTATTATTTGATTGTGGTTGTGGTTGAACAGTTGCTTGTTCTTTCTTTCCTCCTTTTGATTCAAATAATTTACCCAACTTACTTGCAACCGGAGTAACAACAACCGGTGCTACATATCTGTACATAAGAGTAAAGATTAACAATTGTTTTGCAATATTAAATCCTTGCATTCTCTTTGATAATTTAGGGCTGCCTTGGTTTGCTTCTCTGAATTTGTAACCAAGATTCTTACTAAACTTACCTAATTTATCATTGATAGTGTATGCACCTAAAGTAGACAAACCTGTAACAAGAATTTGGTTCATTGCTAAAACTTTTGCTCTTTTCTTTTGTTCTTCATCTTTATTTAAAGTATTAAGGGTTCTGTTTGCATAAACTGCTGTAGTTACAAAAGAACCTGCAGTAGACATGTGAGATGCCATATTATCAATATTAGCACTCTTGTCTGCTAACCAACCCATAAATTTAGAATTCATTGCAGGAACAACAATAGGTTTAACAACACAATCTTCAATAAAGTTATCCCACCCTTTATTCATTACTTTCTTAACACCGGAGAACATTGAATCTGCTTTGTTTACTGTTGCAGGTGCAATTTTTGGTGCCCCTTTGAAGTTAGGTGTGTTGTTGTACGCCATTGCTGAAGAAATTGGAGAAATAGCCATTACACACCTCCTTTCTTGAATGAATTGAAGGCTGAAGCGATATTATTCCCGCCTGTTTTTTGCACTGTATTATTGGATGCAGATATGACATTTATTGTTTGATTATTTTGAGTATTTGCTTGTGCTGCATCTCCTTTTGGTTTCTTTTTAACACCGAATAAATTTAATATCGGCGGGATAAGAGCGATTGTTAATGCTGCTCTAGGCGGTGCAAGAATAATATCTGCCGACATATTCACAAAGTTCTTAACGTTTTGTTCTTTTTTAACCCCAATTTCCATTTCTTCAGTAATTGGAGTTAAATCTTTTTGAACTGCACAACCTATATTATTACCGTCTTTGTCTTTCTTTATAACACCTTTTTCAGTTTTGAATACAGTCTTAGAGCGAACAACACCTGATTTATCTACCATCAAATTATTGTGTGCCGCTTCAAATACTGCTTTTTCTTCTTTACCATATATCATAAGAGGTTCCAAATCTTTACAAAGAACAGAACCATCTTTTCTTAACATTTCACCTTCAGTATTTGTTGCAACTTTCTTACCGATTGCTTTCCCATCTTTTCCGAGTATATCTACAAGACCTACATTCGGATAGAATTTCTTGACCATTTCAGGTTTTAAATATTTATGAGGTTTTGCAAGAACTCTTTTAACCCCTACTGCCAACGGAGTGGCAAACACTAACGGCCAAGCAAATCCTATGACCCCTGATGAAATTGAGTGACATGAAGCGTAAGTAGCATCTCCCTTATCTTTAGTTATTGCAAAGTTTGTTACCGGTCTTGCCCCGCAGCATACTGCTAATGAAAACAGTGATTGACAAATGACGGGATTATCTGCGGCAACATCAAGAACTTTTCCCAATGTTTCGCTTTGCAAAAAACGAGTGAGTCGTGATCCCTTTTCGGCATTGCCACTTACCGCTTTTTTGGCTGTAGCATGTGCCATCTTTGGAATTACTGAACCCATGACCTTGTTAATCATTACATATTCCTTCTAATCGTTGTTGAATTATTAGTTGTTGTTCGGTTGAATAAAACGTCGTCAAAACTAACCCTTTTGTGATAGGTTTTAGATCTTGCGTTGTATGTATTTTCACCATAGTTTCCAATCTAAAATTCATTTTGTATTTGACCTTCTACAATTATATTAAAACAAATCATATAAAATTTTGTCAGTTTATTGCGAAAATGTTACATTTATTTCTCATGCATAATATGATTATATTTCAGCAAATTAAAATAGTTTTTTTACTTGTGATATAATAAAACCATGCTTAACTTACCTAATACAATAAAAATGGTTATAACTGATTTTGACGGTGTTTTGACCGATAATTTTGTGTATATAGGCGAAAATTCTCAATCAACAAGAAGAATAAATTATAAAGATGTAACAGGATGTTTCATGTTAAAAAATAAAGGTATAGATATAAGCATTATTTCCGGAGAAAAAAATCCTGCAATAGAATGGCTTAAAGAAACCTTTGAATTAAAAGAAGTGCATCAAAGAGTAAGGGAAAAACTTCCTATTCTTAAGTCAATACTTAATAAATATAATCTTTCTCAAGAAGAATACTTATATATCGGAGATGATATAAATGATATTGATTGTCTTGAATATGCGAAGTATAAAATAACAGTACCGAACGCAACAAAACCCGTAAAAGCATTAAACGATATACAATTTACGGAAGAATGCGGAGGCGAAGGTGCTTTCAGAGAGGTGGCAGATTGTCTGATAAAGAATTAAAAAAATCAAAAAAACTTATTGATAAAGTAATGGAAAAAATTACGAAAGCGAATACTTTTGTAGATGATTATAACCGACTTGGTAAAACTCCTGCAATTCCTGCTAACGCTTTTATAAATATGGCAAATTCCATGTATACAATGGGCTATTTTAAAGAAGCGGAAGATTTATTACAAAGTGCGATTTGCTTTCCAAACAAGACTTCAAATGCTCTTATCAATCTTGGAGTTATAAAACAAACGACGGGAGATTTTAAAGAAGCGATTAAGTTTTATACGGCTGCATACAAAAAAGACAATCAAAACACTAAAGCACTCGGATTGTGGGGCAATTGTCTTGCAATGATGGGAGATTCTGATGGTGCGATAAAAAAATACGAACACGCTATAGAAATTGATGAGAAAAATTCAGATATATATCTTTCATGGGGAGCGTTGCTCATTAAGAATAAAAAATATACAGAGGCAAAAGAAAAACTTGATGAGGCGGCAAAATATAATATCAAAGATGCAAGACCTTTATATATGTTATCAATTGTCGAAATTGAATTGGGCGAATACGATAAAGCATTAGAAAAACTTCTTTTTATTATCAATACTACAGAAAATAATTTTGAAGCACTTCATAATGTTGCATATATATATTTTAAGAAAAAAGATTATGATAATGCTATCTCTTATGCAAAACAAGTACTGGCAATATACAGACACAAAGTGGAAACATATTTATTACTGGGAGATATATATGCAATAAAAAACAACAAAAAAGAATCTTTACAGTTTTATGAAATGGCTGAAATGAACGGGCTAAGAACATTTTTCTTATATATATCCTGGGCGGTTTCACTTCAAAAATTTAACAATCATGAACTTGCAATAGAAAAATTGCATAAGGCGAACGAATGTTTAAAAATAAAAAATGTTGATGAAGTGTACGCAAGATTAGCACTTTCCTATTACAAAATCGGAAAAGAAGAACTTGCAATACAAAATAAAAATAAGGCACTTGAAATAAATCCTAATAATTATATGGCAAACAGTATTGCTGCTGAGATAGAAGTTGATAAAAAGAATTTTGAAACGGCAATGAAATTTTTGGATATTTGTAAAGACGATTTCAGCAATAAAGGATTTAATTATTCGTTAATGGCACAGTGTTACGAAGGATTTGGCGATTTCAAAAAAGCGGAAGCCCTTTTTGAAAAAGCAATAGAATATATGCCTGACAAAAAAGAAATTTTAATCGCATACGGAAACTTTTTAATAAAACAAAATGACTATGAAACAGCAAAGAAAAAGTTAAAATCAATTAGTGAAAAAACTAAGGATGTTGATATTTTAAATTTATATTTTAAGATTCTCTATTGTCTTGCAAAACAAAGCAGTTACAAGTATAATATTGAAAAAGCGATTGAAATATCAAAGAAAATCAAAACTATCAATCCTGATTTATTCAAATACACAGCAGAAAGAGAAGAATTAGAAGGTATTTTGGGGAATAATGAATAGTAAAAAAATAATCGTTCAAAAATTTGGCGGGACATCGGTCGCCGACACGGACAAAATAAAGAACGTAGCGAGAACAATTTTAAGAGAACAAAGTTTTGGAAATGATGTTGTTGTAGTCGTATCTGCAATGGGACATACAACAGACCATTTAGTAAAAATGGCAAAAGAAATTTCGCCAAATCCGTCAGGACGTGAAATGGACATGTTATTATCTACCGGAGAGGGGATATCAATTGCATTATTAGCAATGGCAATACAAGAAGCAGGCGGACAAGCGGTTAGTATGAATGCAATGCAAGTTGGTATAATAACAGAAAACATCCATTCAAAAGCAAGAATTGTTGATATCAAAACAGACCGTATAAAACGGCATTTAGACGAAGGTAAAGTAGTTGTTATTGCAGGATTTCAAGGAGTAACTCCGAATGGAGAGGTTACTACCTTAGGCAGAGGCGGTTCTGATACATCCGCCGTTGCACTCGCTGCTGCACTTGAAGCCGCCAGATGTGATATTTACACGGATGTTGAAGGTGTTTATACAACAGACCCGAGATTAGTTCCTACTGCATCAAGATTAGACGTTGTTTCTTATGAAGAAATGTTGGAACTTGCTCGAGTTGGTGCAAATGTTTTGCACCCAAGGGCTGTTGAAACTGCTAAAATGTTTAAAGTCCCGCTTAGGGTCAGAAGCAGTTTTAAACTGGATAATTTAGGTACACTTATTGTAGGAGTAGAAGATATGGAACTTCAAAAACCTGTCACAGGTGTTGCATCAGACTTATCTCAATTAAGAATTGTCGTTTGTGATGTTCCCGATGTTCCGGGACGTGCCGCTCAAATATTTTCTAAATTGGCTGATGCTAATATTTCTGTTGATATGATTATTCAATCTTATGCAAGAAAATTAGAAAATACTAATGATATTGCGTTCACTATTGATAAATCTGATTTAGACAAAACTCTAAAAACCTTAGATAATATGAAAGAAAATATCGGAGCAAGCAGATTTCAAGTTGATGAAAATATTGCAAAAGTTTCAATTGTCGGAGCAGGCATGATTGACCGACCGGGTATAGCCGCTTCTATGTTTGATACTCTGGCTGAACAAAATATTAATATTAAAATGATTTCTACAAGTGAAATAAAAATCAGTTGTCTTGTTGATGAACTTGATGCTGATAAGGCTGTTATTGCTTTACATAAAGCATTTAACCTTAATTGTGATGAAATTGCAGATGTTAAAGGAACACTTCCTGACGTATAAATGAACTTTTTTATAGTTAATTCGTTATAATAACAGAAGGCAATTTCTGAGATGTAATTATTTTATGTAATAAGGATTTTGATTATGAAAAAAATATTATTGACACTATTGGCAATTTTAATGTTAAATACAACTGTTTTTGCAGCAAGTACAAAACAAGAAGCACTTGCTTTTTTTAATAAATACGTTAATGCCGCAAATACATACGATTCTAATGTAACAACAATGTATTCTCCGACAGCAAGAATCATCAGAGAAGTTGTTAAACCTGACGGTTCAATTGTTACCAGAGTAACAAACACTCAAAGATACATCAGCGAAATGAAAAAAAGTCAAATAGTGGCAAAAGTAAGAAACTATAAGAATACTTATACAAATATAAAAGTTGAACAAACAGGAACTGATACATATAAAATTTCTTCATTAAGACAACCGTCAGGAGAATCTTATAAACTAAAAGCATATACAGTAGTAAAAAAACAACCTAACGGTAAATGGTTAATTACAGAAGAAATGATGCAAACGAAAGTTCAAATGTTAATCAATGCAAAATAAAAATAGAAATAAAAAATAAAACAAACATAACACAAAAGACTCCACTTGGGGTCTTTTTATTTTATCAATTTTTATGGGTATAAAAGAAGTTATAAAAATTATTGTTTACCTTTAAATCGGTAATTAGAGAAGTTTTATTATATTAAATAAATTGTTTATATAATCTTTTAAACTCGCTTCCTATTTTTCGAGCATCTGTTTCTAAAAAATTATAATAATATCCGTTATCGTTATCTTGTCCTATTTGATAGGTTTCCGTTTTGTTTTTTTGCCATTCCTCATATTTTGGGGTTGCTTCAATACATTTGTTAACCCATTGTTTTTCATTAACGGGAACTCTATCCTTGTAAAAAGATTCCACACCGAATTGCTTCATATAATCAGGGTAATTACCCTTTAACCATTGTGCCAATCCTTCTGCTTTTTGTGGCGAAATATCTTTCAAATGTTCATTCATATTAGGAATAAATCCGGTTAGTCCCTCAGTTTCATTCAACATCATAAATTCCTGTAATTTATGCCTAAATTCGTGGTGCATAACATCGAATAATTCTTCTTTTGATAAATCCGTATTTATATTAATATCAGGAATTAACTTATTAACAAATCCGCCTTGACAAGGTCTTTTTGTGTCCGTAAATGATTTTAATCTTAAAGTACCTTGACAGAAACCGTAATTATTTTTTACTTCATTAAAAAGTGCTTGAATATATTCTGATTTATCCTCTATTTTTGATATTTCTTTATATCTATCAATCATAACAGCCGCTTCCCCACGTGATATATCACGCATAAATGCTTCCGAGAACGTTTTTTGTGCTTTAGATATAACATCTAAATTTTTTGTTTTTAGTGCAAAAACAGAACCTAAAGCAGCAACTCCTATTGCTGTCAGACTGGCTAAAAGTTTTTCATTCCCATCTATATTCGGATTTAAAGATTTCGATTTTGGAGAAGTAATAACTTTCGGAGGTTCTTTCCCAAGAATTTTTCGAACTTCCGCTAAATTAACTTTTCCATAATTTATTTCAGGAATATTTTTCATCACACTACCTATATTTATACAAAGAATTTTTGTAAGAAAAAATTGCTTAAATTGCACACTACTGTCCGAGATAATTTTTTGCAAAAAATCAAATAATACTTATTTATTGGCAACCCCACCGGCTTTGTAATAAACTATCGGCAACCCTTCCCTTGCTAAGGGCAAGAAAACACATCCTTCCATTGACAAGGGAAGGAAGTTTTTGTTACCTGCTCTTTGTAAGGGAAGTTTACTTATATTGAAATATCTTTGTGTTTAAAATGTTTTATACCTGTTGCATAATCATTTACAATTTGACCGTTGCCTACTAATTTATATTTATAAATAACCAATCCGTCGATACCGACAGGCCCCCTTGCATGAGTTTTATTAGTAGATATTCCTACTTCTGCCCCAAATCCATATCTAAATCCGTCTGCAAAACGGGTCGAAACATTATGGTAAACTCCTGCTGAATCAACGAGATTCATAAACTGTTCTGCATTTTCTTTATTTTCTGTCAAAATAGATTCAGTATGACCTGAGCCATATTCATTAATGTGCTCAATTGCCGCATTTACATCATCAACATATTTAACGGCAAGTTTAAGATCAGAATACTCTTTATGCCAAGTTTCAGGGGTAAATATAATTTCTACGCCCATATCTTCTATTGATTTTATCAATTCTTTTGCATTTGCAAAATCTTTATGTATAAGCAAAGTCTCAACAGTATTACAAGCACTCGGATATTGTGTTTTTGAATCAATAACAACTCTTTTTGCAAGATCGAAATCTGCACTCTCATCAACAAAAATATGACAAATTCCATCTGCGTGTCCTAAAACAGGAATCTTTGTATTTTCTTTAATAAATTTTACCAAACTGTTACCACCTCTTGGAATTATTAAATCTATATATTTATCCGCTTTTAACATTTCTCCCACATCATCTCTTGTATATACCTGATTTAGCATTCCTTGAGGAAATTCGTTTATATGTGACAGAGCCTCATTTATTATATCCAGTATTGTTTTGTTTGTATTTTTAGACTCTTTACCACCTTTTAAGATAACAGCATTTGATGATTTTATGGCAAGTGCTGATATTTGAGAAATAACGTCGGGTCTTGCTTCAAAAATAATTCCTAAAACTCCTATCGGACAAGAAACTTTTTGCAGTATAAGTCCGTCATCTAATTCTCGTTTTAATAAAACTTTATTTACGGGATCGTCTAATTTTGAAATATCACGTATCCCCTGAATCATATCTCTCATTTTATTTTCATCAAGTTTCAGACGATTATATGTTGATTTTGTGAGTTCGCCATTCTCAACTAATTCTTTTGCAAACTCCAAATCTTTTTTATTTGCTTCAAATATCTTATTTTTATTTTTATCAAGTGCATCTGCAACAGCAATCAACCCTTTATCCTTAATAAT
The DNA here is from genome assembly GCA_902767275.1 of uncultured bacterium. Taxonomy (GTDB): domain Bacteria; phylum Cyanobacteriota; class Vampirovibrionia; order Gastranaerophilales; family Gastranaerophilaceae; genus UBA2883. The sequence continues at coordinate 24,284 of CACXGY010000005.1, forward strand.
ACCTGACAACCCCTGAGCCTTAACTGATGCTTTTTTTGCCAATTTTGCTATATCAATAAATGATTCCATATAAAAACCCCTTCATATCTAATAAAAATAAAATCCTTACATTTACTCTAGCATATAAAAAATAATAAGTATATTATTGTTTATCATAAATTTTTATACTATAATCGTCAGCGGGGGAAAATGTGAACCAAATAACAAAAATAGAAACAAAAAAAACAACTAATACAACAACAGGGGCAGCCTTCCTTATACAACTATTAAAAGAACAAGGTACAGATACAATTTTTGGCTACCCCGGAGCACCTATTCTGCCAATATATGATTCGCTGATAAATGATAACCAAATTAAACATGTATTATGTCGCCATGAACAAGGTGCTGTTCACGCAGCAGAAGGTTATGCGAAAGTAAAAGATAAATGCGGAGTTGTATTGGTTACATCAGGTCCGGGATTTTCCAACACATTGACAGGAATTATGAACGCATATACAGACGGAACGCCTCTTGTTATTATATGCGGGCAAACTGAAACTATTGGTCATAATGAATTTCAAGAAGCAAATATATCTGAAATAACACGTACTTTTACTAAAGCAACAATTGAAATCGAGAATGCATCAGATATTGAAAAATCAATAAAAACCGCATTTTCTATCGCAAATAAAATCCCTAAAGCACCCGTTGTCGTTTCAGTAAAAAAATCTATATTAAAAGAAGAAATTGAGAATAATCAAACATACAGAATAAAAAAAGAAATAAAAGTTGCAGCACCTCATTCTTGTATTCTAAAAACTATAGATATTTTGAAAAACTCAAAAAAACCGCTCATTATTGCAGGCGGAGGGTGCAATAATGCAGAAAATGAATTGATTGAATTAGCACACCTTACTCACATACCAATTGTATCTACTTTAATGGCAAAAGGCAGAGTCGATGATGTTTCTCTCGGTATGATTGGTTTGAGCGGAGATAAAGAACTTAATGATTCTATTGAAAATGCTGATACTGTTTTAGTTTTGGGGTCAAGATTAACTACTCGTACAACAAAAAACAAAGAAATATTTTTACCTAAATCAAAAATTATAAATATTAATATCGAACACAACAAATCAAATAACGTGAAACCGGCAAAAGAAATCATCGGAGAAATTGATATTATTCTTCAACAAATTATCGGAGTAATAAAATCAAAAAACATAACATTTGATATTAAATACGATTGGATAGAACAATTGTCACGAACTGAAAATAATACTTCGAAAAAACAAGAATTGACAGGAGAAGATGTACTAACTGAAATATATAATTACACAAAAAAATATAATCCTATTATCACAACAGATGTTGGAATGCATCAGATAATGGCTGCAAAAATATTCAAAACGACTTCTTCAAAGAAATTTCTTACAGCAGGCGGATTCGGAACAATGGGATTTGGACTTCCTGCTTCAATAGGAGCATATTTTGGTATGCCTGATTCGCTTATACTAAATATAACAGGTGACGGTTCTTTCCAAATGAATATGCAAGAACTCGGAACTATTTCTCAATACAATATCCCTATAAAAATATTCATAATGAATAATTCTTCTTTGGGAATGATAAAAAAACTTCAAGAGAAAAAATATTCAAAACCGTTCCAATCAGATTTAATCAATCCTGATTTTACTAAAATTGCAGAATCTTATGGAATAAAAGGTTATAAAATTACAAATATTAATGATTTAAAAAACACACTGCCGGAAATATTCAAATATAAAAAAGCGGTGCTGCTTGATATAAAAACTACTGATTAGTCGGCATATCAGATTTTCTGAGATATGCACTTGTGATTTCACTATTAGAATCTCTGAAATTATCCCTGTTTACAGCAATATTTATGTCAGGGTCTCTCGGGTCTTGTAAGAAAATAAAGTTTCCATCACTGCTTGTTATATTGTAAGAATGACTTTTATCTATCTCTATAGGTTCTTTTGTATCATAATCAAACCCTTGAATCATTTCGCCTTCATCATAACTGAATTCAAAAACTTGTTTCGGGTCATTAAAATCCATCTCATACATATCTGCATTTTTAACATGTTTGCTATTGCCTAACACTAATTCAAAAAACAATTCAACATTTCCTCCGTCAATATAAGTATCATAGGGAGATACGGAAGGTCGGTAAGGAATTTGATTATTAAATATCAAATCATTTTCTGTTGGATTTTCAATTGTTGAATATGCCCTTTGTTTTATATAATCATCAATGGCACATTCTATCCCTCTTGCATCAGGTTCAGAGGATACGAAATAATTTGACTTATATATTCGGTTATAATCTATTGAATGCTTTTCTACTTGTGAATACGGAAACTCTACGGTTAAAATTTGTCTTTTGTCATCAGGCGTCAATAATCCGTTCAAAATATCTAAACCGCCCGGTTTTGATTTTATTCCGTTCATTCCTGTAACAAGCCAGCAATCTCCGGTTGCATTTTGTTCAAATGTTTCATCAATTTTACCATTGATTTTTGAACTAACCTCAGTATTTGAATCTGCATCCAAACGTGATACCAGTCTTCTGAAATCTATATCAAATTTATCAAATTCATTCCTATGCAACTCTATATCTTTTTTTATATCGTCACAAAAAATTTCATTATTCTCTGCATATTTATATAACAAATTTAATATATAATCTGTCGCCTGTTTTTTTTCTTCTGATGTTATATCGGAAAAATTTATCATTCTAACAGGTGTTTTGTCACTAAAAATCTTTATATTATCATCTCCTGTTGAAACATCATAATTCCCGAGAAAAGAAACAACATTTTTCACATTATCAGTGTTAATATAAGAAAGTAAATTCTTATCATAATGATTTCCTTCAACAGAAGCAGCAAATCTAAGAGCAATATATTCATTTTTAAATTCATCGTTCGTTTGATAACTTAATCCAATCTTATCAAGTTTTTGTATAATATGTTTTTTTGCATCTTCTCCCAATACATTCATATCTAAAATTTCATTAAAAAGATTTTTATCATTCGATTGAATAATATATCCTTCAAGAACTTCAACAAGTTTTTTACCGTCAAATTTGCTTATCTCGTTCAAAATTTCGTTTTCTTTTAAATTAGACAAAGCACTATTTATCCAAGGATAATTGTCTGTTGTTATTTTTTTAATTAAATTTTGGGAAGAATAATTGAATAATATTTCCCCTTTTTTATCAACTTCAGCATATAATTCGCCGTTATTATACAAAGTTTGACTTATAAACTCGCCGTTTTTATTATAATCTGTTTTTACGGATTGATGTCCGTTTTCGTATTCTATAAGAACAGTATTACCATTCTCTTTAACCTTATAAATTGACTCAATTTTTGACATATCTCCGTCTTTGTAAATAGTCGATGTTACAGAACCATTCTCTCCATAAGTATCTACGCTATATAACTTGCCGTCTTTAAAAGTTACTCCGTCTATAACCTTTCCGTTTTTATCATAAAAAGAACGGCAATAAGAATATTGGCTGTTTATATCATCATATTCCTGTAGTAAACGATATACAGGTTTGTTGCTGACTTTATCTACAACAATATAAAGTGCATTTTCTTTATCTTTGGTTGTTGTTATTTCAAACTTTTCATCAGGATACTTTTTCTTTAATGCTTCCAGACTAAATTGTTCCATATCAACTTTTCCGTCAGGATTAAGTCTAATATCCTTAAAAACAGGATGAACACTTTCAGAAGAAGGTGCAGCAGTTGAAACAGATGATGAAGAAACCTCAACACTGTCCGTAAAATTTATATCAGATTTAGAAGATAAAGAATATATATTTCCGTCTTTAATTTCCTCTAATTCAGACTGTGTAATCAAACCTGATGAAACCATCTCAGATAGGACTTCCGATTGAGGTCTGGAAGCCAAATTATTTTCAGATATATAATTCGCTATTTTAATTAAAAGTTCCGGTGTCAATACACACTCCTTCTAAACAAAATAACGACTATTTAAAGTTATATCTTTAACGGTTTTATATTAAAATTAACAGAACTTAACAACCGACACTTAAACCTGCACACAAATTTATTGACTGTCCTGTTATTCCTTTTGCATTCTCAGTAATTAAATATCTGACAAGTCCTGCGATTTCTTTGGGTTCAACAAATCTTTTCTGAGGAATACAATCAATTATTTCTTCTTTTGAAAACGCACTATCTTCTATTGAAGAATTTCCAAGTTCTGTTTCAACCCATCCGGGATTTATTGTATTAACTGTTATATTAAACTCTGCAAGTTCCAATGCCAATGCCTTTGTAAGACCTATTAAACCTGATTTGGTTGATGAATAAAGGCTTGCATTCGCTTCTCCCATTACTCCGGAAATAGAACCTATATTTATAATTCTTCCCCATTTTTCTTTTTTCATATACGGAACTGCTGCTGATATAATCTTCACAGGAGCAATCAGATTTGTATTATAAATACTTTCAATTTGTGCGTCAGACATTTCTTCAATTCCGCCATAGATATATTCTCCGGCATTGTTAATAATAATGTTAAAATTATTCTCTTTTATATAATCACAAACCTTACAAATTTCTTTTGAAATATCACAAGCACAATATCCTTTAGAATTAAGATTTAAAAGATTTTGTTCGTTTCTTGCCACCGTATACACATCAAAATCTTTTGAAAGATTTTCATAGATTGCTTTTCCTATTCCTCTGGTCGCACCTGTCACTAATACTTTCATATAAAACCTCTTATTGTTTTTTGATTTTATTATATCAGAAAAAGGTACAATACTGTCTATAAGAAATCCAAGTTATTTAACTCATATATACAATAATTGAAAAGATGTGTTAATTTCAAATTAACACATCTTCTGACTCTTAAAAAACTTTTTATGTCCTCGATTATTTTACTTCTTGAGATTTTTTACTTTTTTTATCGGACGATATTGCATCAACTGCAAATCCTATTGCCGCACCGACAAGAGTAAATGCTGCCAAACCTTTTAAAATAGTTGAAGGCTTTCTTAAATATTTCATTGTTTCTTGACAAGATTTTGATAAAGTTGTTTTATCAAAATTCATACCGGAAAGTTTTTGAAAATAATCTTTTGATAAAGCAATTGCGTCTTTTTTCTCTGAAAAAGTTTTTGCAGTTGAAAAAAGAACTTTTGGAGTGTTATACCCGATATAATTTATAGCCCCGTATGCACTGCCTGCTATAGCCCCAGCAATTGCATATTTTGTCGGACGATTCAATTTTGTTGGATTGTTTCCTACACTTTGTACTTCCATACTATTCTCCTTAATATCATAATTAAACCCCGTAAATAAAAATTTTTAACACCACACTTTTTAAAACTTTACAAATCTATATATTAAGTTCTGAATTTTTCAATCATTTCCACGTCATCAATTGTATATGGAGCCATATAATGATAAAAATATTCGTGGTTTACACCCGGATTTTCACGCATATTACTTCTCCCGTCTAAAACAGAAAACTCTTTTTTAGGCATAAAAGTAATTCTATATTCACTTTGTCCCCAATTGAGATTAGGGTTTAGCGTTACATCAAATCTGTCATTTACTATTCCGTTCGGACGAACAATTTTATTATTTTTTAACGTCTGAACTTCCGGTTCTGAAACAAATCTGTATACTTTTGGCGGAACCTTTAAATCTATATTATATTTTGTTTTTACAATATCAAAAAATTTTTTTATATTTGGAGAATGTTCACACATCTTAACTAAAAATGGCAGACTAAATTTTACACCATATTCTCTGCTTCGACTCAGCATATCTTCCATAGAATCTTCTAATTCTTTATCGGATTTGATGAATCGTTCCAATACGTTTGGTTCATACAACTTCCAACAATCTTCTTGGGAAGAAACAGATAAATCTTTTATCTCTTTAATTGAACTCTTTGCAATATCAACAAGTTTTTCTGTTTTTTTCAGGTTATTTCCTTTAAACGCAACTTGATTGTTATTAATACCATATTTTCGATTTATCATATTTATTTAAAAACAAATTTAAACAAAATTTTTGCTAAAAATTTTAAAATTGTTACAGTATTTATATCTACTTCATCTTATACATTATAATACTTGCGGATACACTTAAATTCAAAGATTCAACATTATCATTCATTTCGATTGTTAAATTTTTGTTTGAAAAATCAATCAATTCCTTTGATAATCCGTCTGCTTCAGAGCCAAACATAACAAGTGTTTTATTAGTTGGATTCCAATCACTGAACATTACAGATGTTTCAGTTTTGGGTAAAGTCGCAATTCTTTCATAATCTTTGAAAATATCTTGCAATTGATTTAAAGATTTTAATTGAACAATATTTATTTTCCATAAATTCCCAACCGCAGAACGAACGCATTTAGGGTTATATAAGTCAACAGTATCTCCGTATAACACAATTGAATCAATATTAAAAGCAACTGCACTTCTTATAATAGTACCCAAATTCCCTGCATCTGAGATATTTTCTAACAAAATAACTTTTTTTGCCGATTTCAATGATTCAATATCATTTTCGGGTTGTACCCCTACCGCAACAACCTCAGGTGCAGAATCAGTTGTTGATATTTTTTTTAAAACGGCTTCTGTAGTAGAAATCAAGTTCGTTTTTAAAAACTTATATTTTTCTAATTTACTTGACAGTATAAAAACATTTTCCAATTTTATACCATATTCACTTGCTTCATATACAGATTTATACCCTTCTATCAGAAATTTTCCGCTCTCATTTCTATACTTTTTTTGTTGAAGTTTTACGGTTTCTTTAACTAATGAGTTATTCAATCCTGTTATTTCCATCTATAATACCTTAAATTCCTTTAACCATTCTAATTCATTTTCCGACAGCATTAAATAATCTATCAATTTCTTTTCATAGCACATATCGGAAAAAGACATTATTACACCGTTTTTCAAATAACAAGTGTTTTCTAATCTTACCCCAAATTCATCTTTATTATACAACCCGGGTTCAATAGTAAAACACATATTATTTTTAATAGGAGTCTTTGCAATTTCATTCATACTCAAATTAGGAGGTGCTTCATGAACACAAACTCCTACTCCGTGTCCAAGTCCGTGTGAGAATACGAAATCATCTATATTATTTTTACTTAAAACTTTTCTTGTAAAATTATCTATTTCCCAGCCGGAAGTTGTCCCTTCAATAACTTGATAATTATATGCATTTAAAAACATTTTAAGAACAGTTGTATAAACTTTTTTATGAATATCTTTTGGAGTTCCTTTCACAAAAACTCTTGTTATATCTGTTGCCAAACCTCCTTCATAATATGCACCGCAATCAATTAGCACTAAATCCCCGTCTTTAATTATCTCCTCTTTTGAAGATTTCATATAATGGGCAAGTGCTGAATTTTTATTCTTTGCAACAATTGATTTGAAACTTAATAATTTTGCTCCGAATTTTTTAAAGTTTTTAGTTAATTCTTTATCAATATCATACTCGGATATATTATCATTTTTATCTATAAAATCTCTTGTTACAGACAAAGCCTTATCAGTCATTTCAAAACAATATTTCATGTGTTCTAATTCTATGGAATTTTTGACTGATTTCATTAGTTTTATAGGCGATGAGTAATCTTTTTTATTTTTAATAACCGAATAATCATGAGCATTAATTGTTGATTTATCAACGTAAATAGTGTCATTAATCTCTTTTATGTATTTATCAAATTCAGATAATCGCTTCACTATATATGGAGGATTTCCTTCGATATCATAGTCTGTAAATAACACTGATTCTTTTTCTGATACAAATAATTTACCATCAATTTTTACTGCGTATTCTTGAGAAAAATCTCTTATATTTGCCAAATAAGAAATTTCCTCAGAATTTGTAAACAAAGCAGGTTGTTTAATATTTTTTATTTTTTCTTCATACGACATACCTGTGAGCGATTTATCTAATATAATCGCACTATGACGTTTTTGAAGGATATTCTTATCAAAAATATCATAATCTAAAAGTTTTACCGTCACATTTATCTCTTTTAATAAAGTGTTAAGATATTCAAAACGGTATTGGGAAACTTTTTCTGAAACAACTCCCAACACGGTATTAGGATTTATTCGAGAAATAATTTCATCATCTTGTTTTTGTCCCAGTTTAAGTTTAACGACAGTGACTTTTGTTTTATCAACTTCGTTATCAGCCTGAGTATGATATCTTCCGTCAACAAATAGAAATATGCTCCCATCTGAACACAATAATGAATCTCCTGTGTCACCTGTAAATCCTGTTAACTTGTGACAAGAATTTTCTTCAATGGGTGCATATTCCAATAAAAATTTATTTGTCGTATTGACTAACAAATAATCAATACCTAATTCTTTTAAATTCATTAATCTTTTTTATCCGTTAGTTTAATCAAATGCCAGCCAAATTGTGTTTGAACAGGTTCGGATACTTGTCCGACTTCCATATCAAAAGCAGCATCTTCAAACGGTTTAACCATCATTCCTCTGCCAAAGAAACGTAAATCTCCGCCATCTCTTTTTGAAGGGCATAAAGAATGTTTCATCGCTAATTCGGCAAAGTCAGCACCGTTTTGTATTTGTTCATATAAATCTTTTGCTTCTTCTTCTGTTTGAACTAAAATATGGCTTGCTCTTACTTTCATCTTTTACTCCTTTTTATAGTTTTTAACACAAAATAATTATATCATAAATTTACAAAACCGTTGATATATGCTACATTTAATAAAAACAGGAGTATTGCATGAATTATATAAAAATGTTAATTATATATACGATTTTATTGTTTATCCCAATATATGCAATAGCACAAGATAAACTATCTGCTGATGAATATGTTCATATAGGTTATGAATATGGTCAAGCAGGTAAGCATAAAGAAGCAATTTTAAACTATACAAAAGCAATAAAACTTGATAATAAAAAAGCGGAAATATATAACTTGAGAGGGATTGAACGATATCAAACGGGAGATAAAAAAGGTGCTATGTCAGACTTTTCAAAAGCATTAACACTAAAACCTAATCATTCATCATACTGTATGAGAGGATGGATTCGTTCTGAAAACAAAGATTACAAAGGTGCAATTAGCGACTACTCAAAAGCAATAGAACTAAACTCAGGAAATCCTGAAATATATTATCACAGAGGTGTTTTAAAACTTCAATTAAATGATTATAACGGAGCCTTGAAAGATTTTACAAATTCAATAACTATTTATCCTACCGCAGTAAATTATAGTGCAAGAGCAAATGTAAGAACTGCTCTAAAAGATTATAACGGTGCAATCGGAGATTATACCTCATCTTTAAGATATAAAAAAGATTATTTGACTTACTACAACAGAGGCTTTGCAAATGTCAGCATTCATAATTATCAAGACGGGATTAAAGATTTTACCAAAGCACTTAAATTAAATCCTGATTATGCAGACGGATATTATTATAGAGGTCTGGCATACGGATTAAACAAACAATTTAAAAATGCACGAAAAGATTTAGAAAAAGCAAAAGAAATATATCAAATAAACAATGATAATATTAATTCTAAAAAGGCTGCAGATTTTCTTGAAAAGATAAACAAAAAATAAGATAAATACTTCCTATCTTTACCCTATAAAATATTTACAAAATAAAAGTGCGATTTTTCAACCGCACGCATTCAATCAACAACTAAATTTATAAGAAATTTTGTTTAATATATCTACACACGAACAATTTATTAAATAACATAAATAACTACTTAACAAACACTAAATCCTCGTGGGTAAGAATATATCCTACATATATTATTATCCACTTTTCATTACCTTTTGCAATAGCGATATATACTTTTGTAACAAAACTTAACATATAACATGCTAATATTATTTTGTTTGTCAGAAAATGCAGTTTTAAAACACGAATATTTTTAGATAACAAAAAACCAATTGTTACATTTTTAGTGTATTCTTAACAATTTATATTATATTTCATGTGTGTTTCTAATATAATCGACATATAGCGGTCAAATTATATTTATGGAGAAAATATTGGGATGATAAGACTCGACTATAGAAGTGTTGATTCAAATATAATAGGCAACGAACACGGTTTAAATATCCAAGAAGAATTTGCTAATTATAAAGATACTATTATAAGAATAATTGCAGATTTAAACCAACGTAAAGATAAGCCGGGACAATGGCTTCAATGGATGAATTTAGGTTATAACGAAGAAACCGTATGGTATGTAAAAGAATATGCTTCTATGGTAGAAGGACGTTTTGATAATATTCTTGTACTTGGAATAGGCGGTTCTGCATTGGGCGGACTTGCTGTTACAGAAGCACTTCTTAAACCATATTGGAATTTTTTAACACCGGAGCAAAGGAATAATTTCCCGAGAATTTTTTTCCTCGACAATATTGATCCGGATTCTATAAACGGTTTATTAGAAACACTTGATTTAAAGAAAACACTGGTTAATGTAATAACAAAATCCGGTTCAACTGCAGAAACAATGGCTCAATATATGATTGTTAAAGATAAATTAGAGCAAGAACTCGGAGATGATTACAGGAAAAATATTGTTGCCACAACTGATAAACAAACAGGTGTTTTAAGACAATTAGCAGATCAGGAGGGTTACAAAACTTTTGTTGTTCCTGATGATGTAGGCGGTAGATTTTCTGTGTTTTCAGCAGTAGGACTTCTTCCTTTTGCTCTTGTAGGAATTGATATTGACGAAATTATACAAGGGATTAAAGATATGGATTTGGCTCTTAAAAACACTGATATTTTTGAGAATATTGCAGCACAAAATGCTTTAATTCATTATTTAATGGATACAAAAAAGGGTAAAAACATATCTGTTATGATGCCGTATTCTTCAAGGTTAAAATATATATCTGATTGGTATGTTCAACTATGGGCGGAATCACTCGGCAAAGCGTATAATAATAATGGTGAGGTTGTACACATTGGACCTACACCTGTTAAAGCCGTAGGTGCAACCGATCAACACTCTCAAATTCAGTTATATAATGAAGGTCCAAACAATAAAATTATTAATTTTATAAGAGTTGAAAAATTTGATACGATATTAGAAATTCCTAAAATATTTGAATACACGGGGATAGGCTATCTCGGAGGGAAAACGGTAAATGACTTAATGAACGCAGAAGCGGATTCTACAAGAGTTTCACTTGCTGATTATTCTCGCCCTACAATCACAATAACCCTTCCTGAGATAAACGGTTACAATATTGCTCAACTTTTATATATGTTTGAAGTACAAACAGCAATAGCAGGAGAATTATATAATATAGATACATTTAATCAACCGGGAGTTGAACAGGCAAAGAACTATACCTATGCATTAATGGGTCGTTCCGGTTATGAAGAATCTGCAACAGAAATTCAAAACAAAATGTTTGCTGTATAAAAATAACTCAACCACATGATTGTTTTACTTTTGCAAAAATTCATTATAATAATAGTATGAAAAAATTTTTTGCAATATTATCAATCATAGTTATGACTGTTTGTTCAACTGCAATGGCAACTACGATAAAAGCCGGAGTAAGTGTTGAAGAAATTCCTAAAGGATTTTTCGGTAGTTGGCAGGTTTCTGCTCAATTAGAAAAGACTTCTAATTATTCAACCTTTAAACCACAAAGTAAAGATTTATGGAACTTATCTCGAGTCGGTAACGTCATTACTTTAGAGAACCCTTTTACAAAGGCACATGCTCAAATTGATATAAAACAAACAGAAGGAAATGTAATTGTATTTTCAAAAACATCAAGTTACGATAACAAAATATTAACCGATACAGTTACTATCAGATTAAATGGCAATACATTCGGAGGATATAATGATATTGTATTAGAAACAGTTTCCTTACATGACGGACATATATTAAAAGTAGAGAGAGCAAAATACCTTTTAAAAGGGCAAAAACTGGCAGGAAGTTCAGTTTTAAAATAGAAAAAAGGAAAGGAATTTTAGGAAACATAGGGGGATTATATGGGGAATGTGTATGAGTATGACACAGTCATTCTCGGCGGTGGACCTGCGGGATTATCAGCAGGAATTTACATGGCTAGAAGTAACTCAAAAACAGCCATCATTGATACAAGTATGTTAGGCGGACAGCCGTCAAATTATTTAGAATTAGAAAATTATCCGGGATTTCCGATTATTGGCGGTTATGATTTAATGGAAAAATTTGAAGAACATGCAGATAAATTCGGAGTGGAAAAATATCCGATGCAAGAAATTAAATCAGTTAATCTGGTATCAAATCCTAAAATAGTGGAAACAGTAAACGGAGATATTTTTAAATCAAAAGTTATTATAATTGCTTGCGGAGCAAAACCTCAAAAACTCGGAGTAAAAGGAGAAAATGAATTTATTGGCAGAGGAGTTAGTTATTGTGCCGTTTGTGACGGGGCATTTTATCAGGATAAAACCGTTGTTGTTGTGGGTGGTGGAAACGCTGCGGTTGAAGAAGGTATTTATCTTACGAAGTTCGCAAAAAAAGTTTATATTATTCATAGGCGAAATGAATTAAGGGCAGATAAAATTATCCAAGAAAGAGCATTTAAAAATAATAAAATAGAATTTGTATGGGATACGATTGTTAATGAAATACAAGGCGATGAAACGGTTAAGAATATAGTTGTTCAAAATATAAAAACAAATAATATTACTAATATTGATGCAGATGGAATTTTTCCATATATAGGTTTTATTCCAAATATAAAAGATATTAACGGACAAGTAAAACAAGATGAAAACGGTTTTATAATAACTGATGAAACAATGCAAACATCAATTAGCGGAGTATATGCAGTGGGAGATGTCAGAAGAACACCTTTAAGACAGGTAATTACTGCAGCATCAGATGGTGCAATCGGAGCCGTTTATGCAGGTAAGTATTTAGAAACGCTTGATAAAATTTCTGTATAAAAAAAGAGTCGACAATAAATTATTGTCGACTCTTTTTATTAATAATAAAGTATTAAATATTTACGTTATTTGAAATAATTTCCATTTCTTCAGAAGAACCGTAAACACAATGGCAACCGCAATCACAATATAACACTTGACCGGTCGTACCGCTTGATAAATCAGAAGCGAGATATAACCCTGCTCTGCCGACATCTTCTAATGTAACGTTACGTTTAAGAGGTGCTTTAACAACTGCAGCCTTAAGCATTCTAGGAAAACCGCTAATGCCCATTGCAGCCAATGTTTTAACAGCACCTGATGATAAACAGTTAACTCTGACACCATATGCACCCATATCCATTGCAAGATATCTCATAGATGATTCTAACGCTGCTTTTGCAACACCCATTACATTATAATTAGATACAACGTATTGAGAACCGAGATATGTTAATGCTAAAATTGAACCGCCTTCATTCATAATAGGTTGAGCATTTCTGCATATAGTTACAAGTGAATATGCACTAACACCCATAGCCGTGTTCCAACCGTCTAATGATGTGTCTATGAATTTCCCCATTAAGTCTTCTTTTTTAGCAAAAGCAACTGCATGAACAACAAAATCTATTTTTCCGTATTCTTTTTCACAAGCAGCAAAAACTGCTTTTACTTCATCTTCTTTTGTTACATCACAACTCATGATTATTTTTGCACCCATATCTTCTGCAATAGGTCTGACTCTTTTTTCCATTGTTTCGCCTGCATAAGTGAATGCAATGTCAGCACCTGCATCATGTAATTGTTTTGCTATTCCGTATGCTATACCGTGAGTGTTAGAAACACCAAATATAACACCTTTTTTACCTTTCATTAAATCCATATTAAATATCCCTCTCAATCTTAATACAAGTTGATTTTATCAAAAACAAAATTTATATTCAATCTAATTATAAACCATTAACTTATATATATAAAGTAAAAGGCGAGAGAAAATCTCTCGCCTTTAATATATATAAGTTCTGTAGAATTAGAATCTATATCTAAAACCGCCATAAATGTTAGCACCAATAGTAGGATGGTGTCCGCCACCTACAAGAACAGAAACTTGCGGGTGTTTTTTGAAAGAATCACTGCTTCCAACTTCTGCTTCCCCGTTCAAATACCAAGATGCTTTAACTTTTTTGTTGTCAGCATGAGTTTGTGCAACTGATTTAATATTTACAGCAGGTCCTGCTTCTGCTTTTAATCTTAATACTGCAGTATTATTTTTTGCAAATTGTTTCATATAATCGATACCACCTGTAATACGTGGACTATAGATACCATATTGATCACTAACAGGTTCGTGAGTTCTTACTATTGTTGCAGTACCACCAACACTACCTGTCAAATTTAAGGTTGAATCATTCTTTGATACAGGAAATCTTCTTGTATATGAACCATCAAAGAACATTGTTGCTCTGTTGTGTTTTCCTGCAAAAACACCTGTTGCATCATAAACATCTTTACCTTTTCTTGCTTGTGCGTGAAGTCTAATACCATCTTGTGGTAAATGTCTTGCAGAAATATATTCTGCATCGACACCAAATCTAACTTTTTTACCATCTATTGAATCTGCTTTAACTCTTGAAATAGAATCTGCTTTTGCATGAGCAATTGAATCAATTTGATGCATAATAAAAGTACGTGCATCAACTGCTGCATTATCCATTGCTTTTAAAGTATCAGCAGCAACAACTCTACCTGCTGTTTGTGCAGTATGTGCTGCTGTTTGTGCTGCTGCATTGCTTGTTCCGCCTAATACCATTGGTAATGCTACTGCAGCCGTTTTTAATGTTTGTTTTATGTTCATTGGAATAAACCCTCCTTAATTATTTCCTATTCCGTTTTGTTAAATATGTGTGAAAAAAGTTTTTTGCCATGACAATAAAATGCTATTAACAAAACTTTACAAAAATGTTATAAAATGTTTTTATTTGGGAAGATGTATTATTTTTCATCTGATATAAAACCGATATCTATTTTTAAAATATCATTGTTGTAAGCATTAACGGCAAGTTTATCACAAATCTCATTAAACTCGTGTCCGTTATGTCCTTTTACCCATACAAGTTTAACTTCATGTTTTTTCATCAAAGGAAGCAATCTTTTCCATAAATCAACATTCTTAACGGGTTTCTTTGATGCCGTTTTCCAATTTTTAGCAATCCAACCGTCAATCCAACCTTGCTCAAAAGCATCCGTCAAATATTTACTATCAGATGTAAGAACTACGCTACACGGAGATTTTAATGATTCTAACCCAACAATTGCCGCAAGAATTTCCATTCTATTGTTAGTTGTTTTCTCAAACCCTTCAGATAATTCTTTTTGAATATAATTTCCGTCAGATTTTTTATAGCGTAAAACTACACCATATCCTCCCTTACCGGGGTTGCCGCTGCATGCTCCGTCTGTGTATATTTCTACTTTTGGCTTTTCCATAAAAATTATTATATGTGAAATATATCAATGTGTGAATAAAAAGTTCCGTTTATAAAGTGTAAATATTTGTAACAAACACAGTTTTTTTAATAAAAAAAACTAAAGAGATATAACTAGGTTTTCGTAATAAGTCATATATATAGGAATTATGTGTTAACCAACACAAATCAAGGAAAATTAAATGGGTTTATCGTCTTCACAGGCAAGATTATTACATTTGACTTACAGTAATAAATCCTCATAATAACAAAGATTCTATAACACTTGATAGAAGTGATTTCTTTAAATATTTTAAAAGTATTTATTTGTTTGGTGATACATATACTAAATATACAAATAAATATTCCAACATAACCTATGATGCAAAATATGGAACTTCAAATAATTCTCTTAATTATTATTTTAATATCTAAGGGGTTTACAAATTAGAAAAAATAGTGCATAATGTAAGCAGAAGAAATTAGTCCAACCTATCAAAAGAAAGAGGTTTTACAAGATAACAATAATAGTTGTTATATAGTGGATTTTTCCACAAAAGTTATGGCTGTTGATTATGATATGAAGCGGCAGAGTCAAATGACTCTGTCGCTTTAGTTTAACCTATATAACAATAATAACCCTTCCAGCGTTATATTTTTTGATATTAAATCTATCGGATGCGTAATATATTTAGAAATAAGGTCACTATATCCGCCTGTTAAAATTATTTTCATTTTTTCTTTAAGTTCTTGCTCTACTTGTTCAATCATTCCGTCAATCATTGCGGCAGAACCTTTGATTACTCCTGCAAGAATAGCATCTTTAGTGTTATTTCCGATAGATGTATTTATTGACATTGCATTTATTATAGGAAGTTTTTCTGTTGCTTTTCCCAAAGAATCTAGTTGTGTTTTTATTCCCGGAGCAATAAGTCCGCCTATAAATTCACCGTTTGAATTGACAATATCAAAGGTTGTAGCAGTACCTAAATCAACAATAATAACTCCTTGTTTGTACAAATCCCAACCTTTTACTCCATTTGCAATCCTATCAGCACCAAGTTCAGAATTGTTGTGTATATTTAGTTTTATCGGCATATTAGAGTTGTGGGTTAATTTTATCGGTATAACTCCACATACGGATTTTACGGCATTAAAAAGTCTGTCATTGATTTCTTCAACGACAGAACTTATAATGGCTCCTTCAATTTTGATTTCGCCAATATAAGAGGACAAGTCCTCTTTGTATGTTTTTTCTGACAACTTGATGTCAGAAGTCATACTGAACTTTTTGACAATGGTATCATTATCAAACAATCCACATGTTACTCCAGTATTTCCGACATCAATTGTTAGTATCATAAAATATCCCCTTTAAGGATATTTTATAATAAATATTGTTTAAAATATAGATTTTCCGTCACCTGCAACATGAAATCCGGGAGTTTCGTGCCCTTTTTGTTTTTCTTCTATTTCAGGCTTATCTACTCCACGCATTTGAATTCCGTTGTCGCCGGCAGAACCTGCTGCAAAACCACGTGCACTTACCGGTGTTGTTCCAACATCTAAGCAAGACATAATATTTCCTCCATATTAATATTCACATGTATATCTTATGTATATATAAAGTTTTTTATTTCTTAAAAATTGACTATTTATGTTTTAATCTGACATATTTTGTTACAATCGCTATTATTCAGTAATAATAATAATTCTAATTGAATTTTTAATTTTATTTTTAAATTAATGCATCGTTCATGCTTTCCAAAATAAAAAATCGAGTGTATAATTTGGATATACACAATACGAAAATCCAACTATTACTATCTGTAAAGTATGAACCCAGTTTATAAATTCATACTTTTTTTTATTGCTATATTTAAAATTAAAATTGTAACAATATTTTTACACTTTACCCTAAAAAGGGTTGAAAAATTCAAAAAACAATCCATAATGAAAATATAGATATTAAGTGAGTGAAACAAAGACTTGGACATTACCCCGATAGAGGATTG
Source organism: uncultured bacterium (assembly GCA_902767275.1). Lineage (GTDB taxonomy): Bacteria > Cyanobacteriota > Vampirovibrionia > Gastranaerophilales > Gastranaerophilaceae > UBA2883. Next base: position 41,755 of record CACXGY010000005.1, read on the forward strand.
ATATACTGTTTGCACTTATGTATTATACAGTAAGTTAGAAACTATTGTATTGGGGATATGTATATAGGCTAACGACAAACAAACAACAAACAAACATATACACAGGCGAACGAAAGTTTGCTGCACGCACCCAAAAGGTGCGTGTATTTTTATGTTTCTTTTTTGTAAAGTTCTTATGCAATTCAACATTACTATCCGAGATAATTTCAAGTTATTTCCAATAAGTTAAAACGCAACTAAAGTTTACCGTACTGTAGGGCAGGCAATGCTGACATTAATATATATAGGTGCTGTCTTAAGACACAAAAATATGTTTAAAAATATGTGTGTACATACTTTTTGCCTTTAGAACTCGGAAACTTAAAATGTACGCTACAAACTATAAGTTATTTGCAATATTATTCTTCTTCAAGGCTTCTAAAACCAGATTTATGATTTCTCAAGGTAACACCTCTTTTTGATGTTTGAACAAACTCAATCATTTCTTCAACGAGAGAATTTATCTTTCCGTCTTTTTTGATTTGTTCAATTGCTTGAGTTGTATTATATTCTTCAGAGATTAACAATTTGAAGGCATGTCTTGCAATATTGATATCGTCCATAGAATATCCTCTGCGTTTGAGAGCGACGACATTTAATCCTCTTGCAACAGGAGGTCTGCCCTCTCCTTTTGAGAAAGGTAATATATCTTGTCTTGCAGCAGAGAAACCGCTAATGATAGCCATTTTGCCAATTCTGATATTTTGATGAAATACGCTCATTCCGCCTATAAATGCACCAAAACCAACATGTATATGTCCGCCTAAAGTAACCAAATTCGCAAGGATAACTTCATCTTCTAATACGCAATTGTGAGCAACGTGCGAGCCAACCATTAATAAACACTTGTTTCCGACTCTTGTTGTATAATCGCCGCAAGCAGCGCCTCTGTGAATAGTTACATTTTCTTTTATTATTGTACCATTCCCGATTACAACCTTTGTTTCTTCTCCTTTATACCCTAAATCTTGCGGTTCTGAACCAATTGTTGCAAACGGACTGATTGTACAATCTTCTCCAATTTCTGAATATTCAATATATGCATTTGCTATTACACGGGTTCTTGCCCCTATTTTTACATTTTTACCTATTACAACATTAGGACCTATAATTGCACTCTCGTCTATTACGGCTGACGGATCAATTATTGCAGTTTTATCAATCATTTTCTCTCTCCATTTAAAATACTTGTAATAATTTAAGTATAATATAAATAATTAATTTTTTGATTTTATTTATATTATTTTAATATCTTAAATATTAGTGATTATTTTTATAATTTTCACAATATTTATAAACAGGACATTTATCACATAAAGGTTTTGTTGGTTTACAAACATTCTGTCCGTGCGTTACAAGGATTGTATTTATATCAAGCCAATATTTTTCAGGAAGGGTATCTCTTAGTGCAAATTCTGTTTCTTCCGGATTTTTTGTGTTTACAAGTCCCATTCTGTTACAAATTCTATGCACATGAACATCAACACAAATTGCAGGAATGCCAAATCCTTTTGCCAGTACAAGATTCGCTGTTTTTCTTCCGACCCCGTTAAACTTGATTAATTCTTCGATTGTATTAGGGACTTGTCCGTTTAAATCATTTGCAATTATTTTAGATAACTCAATAATTTGTTTTGCTTTGTTTGTGTAAAATCCGACGGGATATATCGCTTTTGCAAGATTATCTTCGTTTATAACAGACATTTCTTGCGGAGTTTTAGCCAGTTGAAGCATTCTTAATGTCGCTGGATATGTTGTTCTGTCATTTGTTCTTAAACTTAGAATACATGCTATTAAAACCAAATAAGGATTTTTAAAGTTTTCCATCAATTGAACAAACTCACTTCTCGGTTGATTAGCATTTTTTAAAGCCGATACAATTTTATCAATATTTTTCACAGGCTAATCCTCTAATAAAGAATTTATATCAATATCTATTTTTAGTTTCATAGCATATATATCCTTTCGATTAAAAGAGGATAATTTAACGGCATCTTTTTCGGTTGTAACAATTATTCCTTTTATACCGTCAATTTCAGATTTTTTGTATAAATGATGATCATCATACACTATTTTTTTAATAATTTCATATTTCGGTTCCAGAAATTTAAAGAACTGAGAAGGCTGTCCTATTGCACAAAGTGCAGTAATCGCTTCTCCTGAGGCAAGCGGTTCTCCGGAAACAATGTTATAGATATAATCAGGAGTTGTATTACATACAACCGACTTGAGATTTAATTTTTTACTCATAATCTTTGCATATTTCTCTGCTCTTTTAGAATCTCCTCCTTTATTAACAATAATAAGTTTGTTTATTCTGTCGAAGGCCTCTTTACCTTCTCTTAAAGGTCCCGCAGGAAGAAGTTTTTCATTACCCAGTCCAAGTTCGGAATCAATCAATACAATGTCTAAATCTCTATATATTTTCCTGTGTTGAAAACCATCATCAAGAATAATAACGCTGCAACCCAATGTATCAACTGCATATCGTGCTGCTTTTACTCTGTCTTTGCAAGTTAAAACACAACACATCGGATTGTTAACAGCATGCCAGTATGCTTCATCTCCGGCATCATTCGCTTCATAATATATATTTACACCATCTGAAATCAAGTTAACTTTTTTGTTTGATAACTTACCGCCATAACCTCTTGTTATAACGGCAACCTTTTCATCATTATTGATAAAATGCTGTGTTAACCGTGCAACAACGGGAGTTTTTCCTACCCCGCCCGTTGTAATATTACCAACAGATATCACTTTTGCATTTACTTTTTCTTGTTTTAAAATTCCTTTATCGTACAATTTGTTTCTTAAACCGGAGATTAGTCCGTAAAATATTGAAAGAAATTCTAATAAATCAACAAACAAACCTTTTGCATTTTTATCATAATGAAGTCTTGTTATTTTAGTTTTAAAGTTCATATAATATACTTCCTTTTAAAATATATAGTAATATGATACAATAAAACACTTAAAATGTCTTAATGAAGTATACAAAAACATAAATTTTGTATATAATCATAATATAGGAGAGAAGATATGTTGCCATTAATAACGGAAGAACACTCATCTTTAGTATTTGCAGAAGCATTTCAGGATGTACGCATGTGGAGAAAGAATATGATTCACTATGTAAAAGAAGAAAATCCTGAAGTAAATACTTCAATTTTAGAGGCAGCAAAAAATACCGATTTAGATCCTAAGGCAGTTGCTTTGGGGGCTTATATGGTTTATCGCATGCTGGAATTAGCAAGCGATGAAGGCGAAGTCGATGTTGATTTAGATTAATTTGTTTCTGGCATGACAAATAGCAATTGCTATAGCATCAACAGTATCATCCAATTTTGGTAAGGTTTCGTTATTTAGATTATATTTTACCATTTGTTCAACTTCTTTTTTTGTTGCTCTGCCATAGCCTGTCAATACTTGTTTAACTTCTATCGGGGTATATTCAAAACTATCGATGTTTTTATTTTCAAGTGCCGTCAAAATTACTCCTCTTGCTTCTGCTACAGGAATAATGGTTTTTTGGTTTTTAAAAAAATATAATTTTTCTATTGCAGCACAATCCGGTTTATACTTTTCAATAATAATTGACATATCATTAAATACTTCTAATAATCTTTCAGACGTTCGGGCATCTTTGGGTGTTTGGATAGAGCCTGAGCCTTCAAGTGTATATTTATCATTTTCATAATTTATAAGGGCATAGCCAACAATGGCAACTCCCGGATCAATACCTAAAATTCTCATAAAATAATTATAGCATATATTATTAAAACAAAAAAAAAGCTGACATCCGTCAGCTCCGTAATTTTCGTTGTTAATATTTATTCAAATAATTCATAAAGCCGTGATTTAATGTCGTCTTCGCTTAGTTCATTCGTTAGTTTGTTAAGATTAATAGACATCTGAAAATATTCAGCGGCTTTTGTCTTTTCGCCCAGAGCCTGATATGCTCTGCCGGCATTAAAATAGGCAAGGGTATAATTTGGATTTAAGTTAATCGCATTAATAAAATACCCGAGTGCCTCATTTGGAGTTCCCATACCGTCGAGGTAGACAACTCCGAGATTGTTTTGTGATATTTCGAAATTAGGGTTCAATTCAATAGACTTATGGAAAGATATAACTGATTCTTCAATATAATCTTTTTCCCATAAAGCCAAACCTGCTTTTGCGTATGCCATAAAGTTTTCAGGATCTAACGTAATACCGTCACAATATGTTCGAATGGCTCTATCCAATTCTCCTTTAACCATTAATAAATCTCCTAATGATAATACGAGATCGTAATTTGTAGAATCAAGAACCAAACCTGCTTGATATGTTGCTTCTGCGGCATCAAAATTTCCTTTAACTTCGCCATACACTGCACCTAATGCATGGCATACAATTGATGTCCATTTTGCATCAGGGTTTAATTTTATTGCTCGTTGATAGTATTCTATAGCATCATCATATAATTCCGCACGTACAAATGCATATGCAAGTGAGTTGTTAAAATACGGATTATCTTCGTTGTATCTTAGTGCTAATTTGAATGCGGCAATTGAATTTAGTTTATCGTCTTTTCTTAAATATAAGTGACCCAGTTCATAATAAATTTTATCGTTATCTATATTGAATTCAAGTAATTTGTTATAATAATCAATTGCTTCGTCTATCTTATCAGGGAAAGATGTCTGGATTAATGTTGCTAATTTAAGTAAAATTTCTCTATTATCAGGTGTTACTTTTAGTGCTTTTTTATAACATTCCAAGCCGGATAATAAATCTTGCTGCGACATAGACAAATCGCCCATTTTTTTATAAAAAATATCGCCGTGTTCTGTCTTTGACATGCCTTCGGAATATGCTTTAAAGGCAGATGTGTACATTTTTGCTTTTTCGAAGGTTTCGCCTAATGTCTTATAAGAAAATACCGAAAAACTATCGGAAATTGTTTCAATCATCATTTTTATAACTGATTTGTCACATAAAAGAAGAACGCTTCCTGATAATAAATAGTAAAGATATTTAACCATTCTGGAAACGGATGCACCTTCTATATTCATTTCACGTTGGATAAGTTTTGATAAAAATAATCTTGGTCTTGCAGTATTTGACAGTCCGGATTTAATAGCACATATAAATTCTTGTTGTGCAGACTTATAATCCTCTGACATGGAAAGAAAATATCCTGCGTAAATATGTGCATTAATATTGTCAGGTTCCAGTGTTACAGCCATTTTGCATTGCTCTATTGCTGATTCAATTGTTATTTCCCCTTTTTCAAACATTAAACTTGCAAGTCTATAATATGGTTCTGCAACGGTAGAATTAGATTTTATTGCTTCAACATAATATTCAATAGCACGTTCTAAATCTTCGTATTGCTGCTTAATGATATATCTCTGATGTGCATTTCTTGCCATCTCTAGCGGCGAAAGTATTGCACCGGAGGTGTTGTTAAGGGGTAATATTGCTTGTTCTGACATTTAATAACTCCAACAGGAATATTAACTATATTAGGGTTGACGATTGAAAAATTTTATTCTTTAACAAAAAATAACTAAAATCATTCAAATAGTTTAAATTTAAATTTGAATTGATATAATATAGGCATGGTAATGCAAGGTTCATATACATGTATATTTGGCGGCGGTGCTATAAGAGGGTTAGCATATATTGGTGCGATAAAAGCAATGCGTGAATTGGGAATAAATGTCAAAACCTATGTCGGTTCTTCTGTCGGTTCTATTATTGCGGCTTTACTTGCTGTGGGATATAATACGGATGAATTAAAAGAGTTGCTCATGCAAGTCACGTTTGAACTGTTCAAAGATATACATTTCGGAATAAGTAAAGAGTTTGCAATAAGCAAAGGAAATGTTTTCACTGAATGGGTACGGGATGCAATTGAAAAAAAGTTTTACGGGTCTGATTATAAAAAAGGTGAAAATAATCCCGTCAGGTTTAGAGATTTATCAAAAAACTTGATAGTATTAACAACGGATTTGAATACATTTCTTCCAAATGAATTTTCTACTTTTGAAACTCCTGACTTTGAAGTCGCATCGGCTGTAAGAATTTCTTGTAGTATGCCGGGATTGATGACTCCTGTTGAAATTGATAATAAACGTTTAGTCGACGGAGATTTATTAAAAGGGATTCCTCTATGGAAGTTATCTGAAAATATTAATGTTCCGGAATGCAGAGTCCTTGAATTTAGGCTTGAAGGTGAAAACGTTACTAACGATAATAATACGTTCAAATTTTTAAATTCAATATACAGTTGTATGACATCTGCTTCTACTGATTTTATAATTGACGTATTTGGTGAAAATGACAAATATGACTATGTAAAAATAACAACAGGCGACGTTGTTGTTATAGATTTTAATTTATCTCAAGAAGGGCGTAATAATCTTATAGAGAGCGGCTACAAAGATTCAATGGAATATTTAACGAAAAAATGCGTATCTAAAAAAATAAGGATTTCAAATTATTATAAACGAATTTTATTGCATATTGAAAAACTTATAAGAACTTTAAAATATAATGAAGTTAAACAATCAAAAGATATTTTAAAAGATTTGTTTTTGTTTTTATCAGATGCATACAAATATATAGATAGTGATATATTTGAAAGCATTTGGACATTAAAAAATGATATTCTGTCTGCTCCGATAAAAAAATCTTGGTTTAAAGATATTAAATTTCAAGATAGAATGAAACTTGTTAATTCCGCTGAAATTATTAAAAAAGTAATCAGTATAAAGCAATCGGAACTAATAGATTATATAGAAACAGTCGAATAACATATTGAATTACGTTTAATTAGCGTTTAATGTTTTACAATAACTCGACTTTCTAAAAATTTATTTAATGTTTCAATTGCTCTGTCAGATAAAATTTTATTTTTTTCTTTTTTATTTTTTCTGATTTTTTTAGGAATATCGATTTCTTTTACTATTGCCCAATTAGAATTTATTGGTTGAAAATGTTTTTGTTTTGGTTCGGTAATATAATGAGTCAACGCACCCAGCATAGTTTCAGGGGGTAAATATAATAAGGCTTCATCTCTAACATATCGAGCCATATTAATTCCTGCAAGAAGTCCTGTCGCTATAGATTCTGTGTAACCCTCTGTTCCTGTTATTTGACCGGCAAAGAAAAGACCTTTGCGTGTTCGGCTTTCTAAAGTAGGATTAAGTATTTCAGGCGAATTTATAAAAGTATTTCTGTGCATAACACCATATCGCATAATATTTACCCCTTCTAATCCGGGTATAAGCGACAATAGTTCTTTTTGAGCACTCCATTTTAAGTTTGTTTGAAACCCTACAAGATTATAAAGTGTTTTTGCAGAATTATCTTGTCTTAATTGGACAACTGCGTAGTTTATTTCATCAGTTCTTTTATCAACGAGTCCGACAGGTTTCATTGGTCCGAATCTTAAAGTATCAACCCCACGAGATGCCATAACCTCTATTGGCATACAACCTTCAAAAACTTTTGCATCTTTTTCAAATTCTTTTAATTCAATACGAGGTGCATTTATCAGATAATCATAAAACTTCTCGTACTGTTCTTTATTCATAGGACAGTTTATATAAGATGCTTCACCTTTATTGTAGCGGCTCGCATAGAAAGCAATATCGAAATTAATACTGTCTTTTTCTACAATAGGAGCAATCGCATCAAAAAAATGCAGATGTTCCGCCTTTGTAAATTCTTTTATTGAATTAGCGAAACTATCACTTGTCAAAGGCCCTGATGCAATAATAACATTCCCGTCAGGAATTTCTGTAACTTCTTCATTTATAACAGTAATCTTATCATTAGATTTAATCTTTTCTGTTACGGTTTTAGAGAATAATTCTCGGTCGATAGCAAGTGCATTTCCTGCGGGAACAGAACACTCATAAGCAATTTTTATGAGTTCTCCGCCCATTATTTCCATCTCTTTTTTCAGCAAACCGCTCGCATTAGTAGTATCTGAAGAACCCAAAGAATTTGAGCAGACAAACTCTGCAAAATCAGAAGTCACATGTGCTCCTGTAGTTTTTTTAGGACGCATCTCATAAAGTTCAACATCTATTCCACGTTTTGCCAGTTGCAGAGCTGCCTCTGAACCGGCCAGTCCGCCGCCTATTATTTTTATCTTTGATTTATCTTGCATATATATATTATAAATTGAAAACAGGAGAATTGAAAATTATTAAATAGCAGTAGTGTCAAAATTTCGCACCAATTTATCAAATCAGTAACCCATCCTCAGTCCTTCCCTTGTCAAGGGAAGGAAGTCGTATATTCCCTGCCCTTAGCAAGGGAAGGGTTAGGGTAGGGTTGCCGATAAATAAGTATCGGTAGACTAAAGTCTACCCTACCTACTTATTATCGTTATTGCACATAATAAATATTATGGATATATATTTAATTTAATTTAATTTAATTTAAAAAAAATATTTATGTACTTTTCTTTTCTTTATATTGCGACGGTAAAGAAAAGAAAA
>CACXGY010000006.1 GCA_902767275.1 uncultured bacterium
TACACACAACCTACACACACTAACCTTCTACACACGAGGAATTACACAAAAAATTCCAAACCGCTCATTCGAGAGTGGTTTTTTTTTATTATGTAACAAATTTTTCATAAACTAACAAAATAAATCTGTCATCATTTTTAAACCTGTATGGAGGTATTAAGAATGAATATTACTGTATCCGATATTAATTTTGGTGTTAGAGTTCCAAAGGTTAAACCTAAAAAAATAGAACTTCCTGACTTTTTTAGAGATAGTGAATTATTTGATTCCTCAAAAGATAAAGTTACGGATGAATACTTCAAATACGGAGTTGATGATATCCATGCGGGAATAAATAAAATCAATGAAGAAAAAGACATTAGTCAGGAAATACTGGAAAGAAGTTATGAATACTATCCACCATACAATGATGTAGTTAAATTGTACGAAGAAAATACTCATTATGACGACTCACTACCTGATATATTTGAACATATCAGATAAAAAACGGGGCTATTAAATAGCCCCGTTTTACTATTCTTTATCGAAATCATTTCCACCGACAATTCTTAGATGTCTATCTTTTCCTTCGCCAACGGAACTGCTTTCTAAGTTATGCTGTTCAACAAGTGCGTGCTGAAGTTTCCTTATTTGTTGATTTTGAGGATTCAACTCAATCTTTTTAGCACCTGCTAATATTTTATCTATTGCGGCTTTGGCTTCATCTAACGCACGTTCAGCATCATCATAATATCCATGAATTGCTTCCGGAGCATCGTCTTCAACGCAAAGAGCATCTTTTAATACCTTTTGAATTTGTGCCATAGAATTTGTTTTGACAAAAAACACTTGCAATCTGTATTCATTTGCAGTGGACAAAATTTTTGCCCCACCCTTTGCAAAGTTTTTATGTGCGATTACCAAATCCGCATCATCAATATTTCTAGTTAATTCAGCGTTCAAATCCAATCTTTCAATTGCTTTTTCAACAATACTTCTTGATACTGCATATAAGTATATTTTCTTAATAGGTTTTACGCTTTCAACATAATCTTTTCTTGAGAAACTAAATTTTAAACTATCTTCAGGTTTTTCAAGAAGTTGAGTTTCATATTGATTTATATGCTCTGCTAAAGTCTTTGCATTTTCTGCAATATTAGCATCTTCTTGAACTTTTCTGATTTCAGGTCTGATTGGCCAACCTCTTAAAATATAGTCTACGGCTTCAGATGTATTTTTATATACAGCGAGTGTATTTCTATCAATAATTTCAATAACAATATCAAAAGTAGGCTGTTTTTCTCTTTCAAGAACAGTTTTTTGTGAAGCACGACGTTTTGCTTCATCATCACCTAATGTAACAGACTGAATACCACCGACCAAGTCAGATAATGTCGGGTTTTTAATTAAATTTTCAAGAGTGTTACCATGTGCCGTAGCAATTAACATAACCCCTCTTTCGGCAATAGTTCTTGCTGCTTGTGCTTCGGCTTCAGTACCGATTTCATCGACCACAATAACTTCAGGAGTATGGTTTTCAACCGCTTCAATCATAATATCTTTTTGATATTCAGGTTGTCTGACTTGCATTCTTCTTGCAGAACCGATTGCAGGATGCGGGATATCGCCATCACCTGCTATTTCATTAGAAGTATCAACAACAACGACACGTTTACCGAGTTCATCCGCTACTAAGCGAGAAATCTCACGTAATTTTGTTGTTTTACCGACACCCGGACGACCTAAAAACAGAATGCTTTTTCCCATCAAACAAAAATCTTTAATACAAGCAATTGTCCCCGTAACTACTCTACCTACCCTGCAAGTTAAACCGACTATTTTTCCCTGCCTGTTGCGTATTGCACTAATTCTGTGTAATGTTCCCGGCAGTCCGGAACGATTATCCGTTGTGAATTCAGGCAATTTTGACACGACTGAATCGATATCCTCTTGGGTAATCTCACCCACTTCAAGTTTATCAATCTTCCCGTCAGAATGTCTTATCTCGGGTCGCCGTCCGATGTCCAGAACTATCTCTATAACATCTTCCATTTTGGAATGTGTAATCTGACTTTTAATCTTGTCAGGCAATACCGCTAACAATAAGTTAACGTCGTTCTGAAATTGTAGGTTGTTCATTAATTTATCATATCTCCAACAGAATTATAGCACATTTTCTGATTTTTTCATTTTATTTATAAATATTTTGATGATAAATCAACTATTTGATTGACTACACGGGGTATTTATCTTTTTTTGTAGTATTAAGATTTGTGTAGTTGGATTTCAGGGTACAATTTACTCTAATGTCTAAGTTCCACAAATCAGAACATTTATAACCCTTTATAACTTTTTGTAAAAAATATATGTTTTCACTAAAGTTTTTATAAAATCAACCGTTAATTACTTAGGATATGAAGTGTTAATAAGGAGTATTTATGTTTAACGAACTTTTATTGCCGGGAACAATCAGTTTCAAAGACTCTTTTGCTATCTATATGGAAGGTATTAAAGATTTTTTTGAAGAAATATTATATTGTCTGGCGAAATTTGAACTAAGGTTATAAGTACTATTTATTAAAAAAAGCCCTTCTTTAACGGAAGGGCTTTTTTTTATAGTTAAATAACTATTTTAATTTAACTGAAACAGATCTCATCTTCTTTGTATATTCAAGTTTATCTTCTCTTGAAAGCCATCCCAATCCCATTTCAGTAAAGTTTCCATATAGGTCAAGATCTTTTTTCATTTTTGAGATTGATACTTCACCTTTGTCTGACAAATAATTGTAAATTAAACCTGCAGCATTAATAATTTCTTGTTGGATATCTGCATCTTGTGATAATGTTGCGTTACTTTTTCTTTTTAATAATGCCATTTTTGTCTCCTTAACTTTCATATATGTATATTCCAAACACGACTGTATAATTATAATATTTTAAAAAATAATTTTGTGCAACATAATTAATGTTAAAATATTAATTATCATGATAATTAATAAAATTTCAGACAAAAATAATTCAAAAATAATTGCCGAAAAATACCTTGAATGGGTCAATTCAGGGGTTTCAACTTCTGATATTTTAGTATTAACTTTTAATTCGCAATCGAGAAAAAATATCCTAAAAAAAATCATAAAAAACGGTCAAAATATAATTATAAAAAATCCTAAAATTTATACATTCAACGGATTAATCTATAACTCAATACTTGATAACTGGGCAGATTTAGAAATCCTTATTTCAAATCAGAACACGTCAATATTACCAAACTTAAGCGGTTTAGAGGTTTCCCAATATCTGTTAAAACAAATTATTAATAAAAACGAAGTAAAAGGCTACAATTCTAAAAAATCCTTGTTGCACCAAATTTTTAGAAGATACTCATTGATTGTTAATAACAATTTAAACACCAATGAAATAGAATCAAAATCAGCAATATTAAAAGAATCTTTCAGTCGAGATGCAAACGATATAATACAAAGTTTCAAAGCAAAAACTATTGAATTACGCACCTTTGACTATATTAGACAAGCACAAATATTTTCACATATTTATAAAAAAACAAATTATTTTAAACACATAAAATATCTAATAATAGAAGACGGAGATGAATTAACCCCGTTATGTCTTGACTTTATTTCAAATCTGTCCGAACAAATACTTGATAAACTAATTCTATTAGATTCTCATGGCGGAACGAGAATAGGTTACTTATGCACTGATTATAATGCAGTTGATAAATTAAAAGAAATATTCAACGATGATATTCCGGAGATAAAAGAAGAAAAAGCGGATGCAAAAAATATTATACAAAATATTATCAAAGATGAAAAAAATATTTTATCAACAGTATCCGTACAATCTTTATCAAAACGTGCAGATATGATTGAATCTGTCATTGATAATGTCAATACCTTAATCAAAAATAACGTTTCACCTGATGAAATTTCAATAATAACCCCTGTGCAAGACAAAATGTTAAAATTTATGCTTTCCTTGGGAATAAAAAATATAAAATTAAGATTTTTGTCAGGGAGCGAAAAACTTGTAGATAATCCTTTAGTAAAAGCAATTATAACCGTTTTAAAACTGTCTGAAAACATGGATATCAATAATTACGATTTAAGGGTTATTTTTTCTAACTTTTTAAGGATACCCGTCAAAAATTGTAAAGAAGTGTTCATTAAATTTCAAGAATCAAATATACTTCCAAATATTGATTTAGGAATATATGCTCCGCAATATAACAAGTTCTGCAAACTGATTGAAACTCTGCAACAATCACAAAAAAACTTATCAGAGAAAGCATATTATGCATATTTAAACATTATAAAAGCGGTTGATAAAACTGACTTAGCAAAATTCAACTTTTTCCTGAAAGAAATACAAGATTTTGAAAAAGTATTCAAAGAACATAATAATACAACTTTAAATGAAGAAATCCTGACACAGATTGAAAACTCTATAATCTCTGAAAATCCATATACAACACAAGATATAGAAAAAGATGAAATAATAGTTTCGACCCCACAAAAAATAATTGACAATAAAATAAAAACCAAATATCAGTTCTGGCTGGATATATCATCAAATGAATGGATAAAAGATGACATAGGTCCATTATATAATGCATGGGTATTTCAAAAAGATTGGAAGAAAAAAGAATATACTATTGAAGATAATATAAAACTATCAAAAGAAAAATTAGCCAGAACACTTAGAAAACTAATTCTAAACACGGATAAAGTTATTGCTGTGTCAAGCCTTTTTGACACTCAAGGAGTTGAAAACATCGGCGGAATAGAAAAATATCTTATCACAAAGACTAAACTCTCTACAAAAACGTCAAACAAAGAGTTCACAATAATTCCAAGAGAGGATCAAAAACCTGTACTTGAATATAAATCAGGACGTATGGCAATATCAGCCGTTCCTGGGGCAGGGAAAACAACAATATTGCTTGCCCTTATTTTAAAACTGATGAAATACGATATAAACCCGGAAAATATATATGTTTTAACATATATGGAATCCGCAGCAAGGAATTTTAAAGATAGAATTAAAAATATCAATCCTGATGCGAATAAATTACCAAATATAAGTACCATACACGGACTTGCTCTTAGGATATTAAAAGAGAATGCAAATTATGAACGAATCGGTCTTAATCCTGATTTTGAAATATGTGATGATACTCAAAGAGGAACTATTATAAAATCACTTGCCAAAAACATAAAAAAACAGGACTTAGAAGATTTTGACAGAGCGATATCCGTATTAAAACTCAGCGGAGTAAAACCGTCACAATCTGATGAAGCAAAGCGATTGATATCTTTAACAAAAGGCACCTACGATGATATGAAATTATCACGATTTTTAAAATTCTTTTATAATTATCAAATAAAATTATCTGCCAACAATCTGATTGATTATGATGATATTTTAATTTCTTCGGTAAGATTACTCGAAGAAAACAATGACATACTTGAATATTATCAAGAAATATGCCAATACATAATTGAAGATGAAGCACAAGATTCATCCTCTGTGCAACAACGTTTAATAAGTCTTTTAAGCAAAAAACATAATAATTTAATAAGATGCGGCGACATAAATCAAGCAATCACAACAACTTTTACAAATGCTGATGTTGACGGATTTAAAAAATTCATTGAAAACTCTGACAGAGTAGATATGAATCGTTCTCAACGATGTACAAAAGGAGTTTGGGAACTTGCCAACTCACTTGTAAAATATGGAAACACTTCTGAAAACAAACCATTTTACGAAATATATATGAATCCGGTAGAAGGTAAAAACCCTATTGAAGAAAAACCTATTCATTCTAATATTTATGAAACTGTACAAGAAGAAAAAATATCAATTGTAAATGAGATAAAAACAATTCTAAAAATAAAACCTGATGCAACAATCGGAATATTATTAAGAAATAATTATCAGGTAAATAATTGGGCAGATTATATAAACAATTCCGGATTAAGTGCTATAACAAGGAATGAATGCTTAGGGCAAAAGACAATATTCAGAGTAATTTTTTCTATTCTTAAGTTTATAACAAATCCGTTTGATAATAACTCATTAGCAAGTGCATATCGTGCATTAGCAGAATGCGGAATATTTAAGTTACACTTAGATAAAATTATCGAAAACTATGAAACGGATTTTATATCTTTAGATAACGATGAAATTGCAGACTCGGATTTATCCCGATTTCACTGGGATATGAACTACTGGCTTTCATTCCCGCATTTAACAATTGATGAATTAGCAATAATGATTGGACTCAATTATTTTTCAGGCAAATTAGAAAAATCCAATATGTTTTTGATATCAACACTTTGTGCAAAATTAAACACAACCAATTTTGAACAAACAGTTAAAAAACTTGAAGATTTATCAACCAGACCTACATTAAGCGGATTCAAATTTTTCTCGGAAGATGAAGAAAGTGACATGACTAACGGAAAAGTACAAATAATGACCTTACACAAATCCAAAGGCGATGAGTTCGATTACGTTTTCTTGCCTGAAATGACAGACAAAAATTTAACATTGACTCCGGAAAATTTAAAAATAAAAAAATCATCTCTTTTTATGGAAAATGTCAGAGGATTAAATCACAGATACAAAAAAAAGGATGAAAACCAACTAAAAGACTTTTTAATCAGTGAGAATTACAGACTTTTATATGTCGCAATAACAAGAGCAAAACTTCGTTTATATATTTCTACCCACAAAACCGAAACATATTACGGCAAAAAGAAAGATGTTGAACCGATTATAATAATGAGCGACTTGTTAAAACTCTAACTATGCAAGTTTATCAAAGTGAATACCGTCTTTTTCCAAATTTTCTTCAAAAAGAGTTGAAGTACAAGAATTTATATCCAATAAAACACCTTTATTTGTAAATGTTATCGGATTTGGCTCATTAGGATTTTGAAGATTTACCCCGAATCTTCCTGCCATATACCCAATATTGATATAATCTTTTGCTGTTAAATTTGTATTATCTTTTTTGGGCTGATTAGTTTTTATAATATAAGTATTTCTTATTGGCATAGTGTTGTCGATTGAATTAACCATATAATCCTCACTTTCTTTTTTATTTTGTAGAATATTATAACAAACAAATCAAAAATAAAACCTTATGTAACAAAACTTTGTCACAATAGCAAATTATATTTTTATGTATTTTAAAATAAATATAAGAGGTTAAAAAATGTATATAAACGGTTATACTCCAAACACGAATTATAAAGCAGTTGAACAAATAAGAAGAACGGAACAGGTGCAACCAAATCCTGTAGAGAATCAACTTGTTGAAAACAAAAAAGAAACTATAAATAAAAAGAAACTCGCAAAATACGCTGCAGGAGCAGCAGGATTACTTCTTGTCGGCTTGGGCATATATAAACACAAGCAAATCGGTTCGATGTTAAAAAATATCGGAACGAAAGTTGAAGAAAAAGAAAAAGTAATTATCCCTGAAGATTATCCTGAATGGGAACCGAAACGTAAGCCTAAACTTAATATAACCATTGATGAAAAGGGAAATATTCTTAGTATAGGAAATCAAAGTAAAAATAAAAATTCACAACCGCATGTAAATACTCAAACAGGTGGAATATTTGATTCAGTATTTGGAGGAAGAAAAGCATATAACCCTACACAAGAAGCCCCTAACTATAACAGTCATTCAAGAAACGCCTCTGATTATGTTACGGATGCGATTGACACGGCAACCGATGTAATAATAATAGATGAAATAATGAGTAACGGAAAAAGTATATTTTCACATATAAAAGATTCCTTTGGTACAAACACTGTATCAGAAGCAGCAGAAAACATCGGGCATGATATTTCAGGTGTTACTGATACGATTGCTGAATCCTCAACAGGAATCCTGGACTCGATTGCTGACGGAATCGGCAGTTTCACAGAAGGACTGGGAGATGCACTGGGCGATATATTTGACGGTATAGCATAGATTTATATTATATGTGCATAAGATTGATAATAATCTGTAATAATATTGACGAGCATAGGTAAAATCCATACCATAATTGCCGCACCAAAAACAGGTTTGAATAAGAAAGATAATTGGAACACGTTTACTTGAGGTGCAGTTTTAGAAATAACTCCTAATATAATATCCTGTCCCAATGTTGCCAGCAGCACGGGAGATGCTATTTGAAGTCCCATATATAATACATTTGAAGTCATTTTGATTAGATAATCCATGTTAACAATTTCTGTCAAAGGAATAGATGAAGCATATATAGGAAATATCTCAAAACTTCTCAAAAAGGCATTAAATAACCAATACATTCCGCCAATTTCAATAAATATTATTATACCCATCAGAGATATTAATTTAGCAAGAATCGAAGTTTGAGAAGATGTTGTAGGCTCGAGTACCATAGCGGAACTCAAACCCATTTGCATATTAATCATATCGGCACCTGCATCTATCGCAAGAAGTATTAATTGAGCCATATAACCCAACAATGCACCTGCAACATAATTCAATAATAGAGATAAAATAAAACTGTTTGTCGGAGGAGGAACTTCAGGTTTCCTCAACGCAATAAAGGCTATAGTTAGCATTAGAGCAAGTGACAATTTTACCAATCCCGGTATTTCTTTTCTGTTCAACACAGGAGCAAGCCTAAAAAAGCCCATTACTCTGGCAAATATGACAAAACCTGTTGTTAAATAAACTGCAAACAACGGGAAGGTGTGACTTAATTCGGAGATGATATCATTTGTAATCACTATTCATTATCTCCCTGAGTAAAAACTTCCGGAGGCAAATCAACAGACAAAACTTTTATTGTTTTATCTCCTTTTATTTCTAACTTACCCGTATTAACCCTAACCTGATAATCACAAGTTTTATTTTTTAATTTTATTTTTAAAGAAGTACAACCGTCTTTTAATGAGGTTACTATCAAAGATTTTTTATCATTCATCAACGTGGATAAAATATTGACACTAACGATACTTTGATCCTGACAATCAACTTTTGTAATATTCTCAGGAGAAATCATAATACAACTGTCAGCAAACGCAAAATTAACAGGTAGCATCAATAATAAACTAAATATTAAACTCTTAAACAATTTTCTGTTTTTCATTTTTCATTTTCCATTTATTAACTATCTTCCGATAATCTTATTAGTTTCAATAAAGTTTGGTTTTGGCATAGGAGTTTTTGGTGATTTGTCGTATTTAACCTTTCCGTCATGGTTAAGAAACGGTGCATCACTCGGTCGTCTGATAACTTCACGTAACTGAAGATTATGAGGATATTTATTTGACAATTGTCCTTGCTGCATAGGAGAAGTATACCTGTAGTAATCAGATGCAAGAACATAACTGTCATTTCTCGGAATAACATTAAAAGCAATACCCATCCCTTCATTAAAAAGATTAGTAAGTAACTTAACAAATCCCATACCGCCAATAACAATAACTAAAAATACAGCAAAGATTTTAGGTGCAGCGGCAATAGTCTGCTCTTGAACCTGAGTAACAGCCTGAATAATACCGACAATTAAACCAATTGCTGCGGCTGTTAACACGCAAGGCATTGATATTGACAACATTGTCATAAAACCTTTTGCTAAATATTCCATTAATATTTCCATATTATTATTCTCCAATTAATGTTTAATGAAACTCATTAGATTTTCCATAAATTATGTATTGTAACTTTGTACCAAACCTTGTACAATCAAAGCCCAACCGTCAACTGCAATAAATATCAATAACTTAAACGGAAGCGAAATGATTGTAGGTGATAACATGAACATACCAAGTGCCAGCAAAATATTAGCAACGATTAAATCAAGAACGATAAACGGCACAAAAACGATGAAACCGATTTCAAATGCAGTTTTTAATTCGCTCAAAATATAAGCAGGAGCGACCTGCCATATAGTGATTTGATCAGGACTTTGCGGTTGTTCTTTACTTGATAATTCAACAAAAAATGCAAGGTCACTTTCTCTTGTTTGCTTCATCATAAACTCTTTGAGCGGTTTTGAACCTTGATCAATTGTTTGAATCATATCCTGGTTTTTCAAAAAAGGAACTGAACCCATATCATACATTTTTTGAAACACACCACCCATTGTATAGAATGTTAAAATCATACTCAATCCTATAATAACAATTGAAGGTGGAACTTGTTGAGTACCTAATGCCGTTTTTAACATTGAAAATACAATAGTAAATCTTAAAAAACTTGTCATACAACAAAACATAAAAGGTAATATCGAAAACATCGACATTACAAGTAACATTTGTAGTACGGGATTAAAATTCGCAAATATATCCATTATTCTTTATTCCTTTTAAAAATTTAATTTACTTTTTATCTCTTTCATAATAGGTCGTTTTATCGGAGAAACATTATCTTGAGCACGAATTGCTCTTTCTGATAAATCGACATGAGTATTCATTGTTCTGATATTTCTTATTTCTGATTCAGGAGAAGACTGTTCTTCCAGTTTTGAAATCAAAGTAGTTCTTTCCATATCAGCAGCAATTAAAAATCTCTCATTTCCGTTTCTTACAACATACAGCGTTTTTCTTGGAGAAAGACTTAATGCATCTTCCACACACAAAGATTTATTACGCTTTACACCAATTGAAGAAACGTTGAACTTTTTATACACATACAATGCAAAAATTATAATTCCAATCATTGCAAACAAATAAACTATAAAATTTCCCATATATCCCATTTTTCAATTCCTTATATTTTAAATAATATTTATTCATCAAGATCAAAATCGCTATAATCAAATTCATCGCCTTCTGCAGGAGGAGCATCAGGTGCGGCACCGGCCTGTTTAAGATTAGAATTTGGTGCAATGCTGACTGCTGAACCGGCTTGTGCTGCCATATTAACCATTCCTTCAACACTACCCATATTTTTAAAATCATCGGCAGTTACTTTTGATATTTTTACTCCGTATCTGTCATTCACGATAACTAATTCCCCATCGGCAACAATTTGTTCGCCGACTTTCAAAGAAACTTTATTGTTATATACGGAACTTATATCAACAACCAATCCTTCCTGAATATTCTTTAATTCTCCGAGAGAAACTTTTATCTTTTCAAACTCTGCACTCATCTCAATTTGCAGACTATCCCACAAATTGGTTATACTGCTTGTATCCATTTCCTCTTCTCCTTCGTCACTTCCTTCATCTTCGCCATCATATGGTACTATTATTTCTCTATTTGGATTAACTGCAAATTTTTGCAAAATATTATCGCAAATAAGAGTCATTTCACGAGCATTACTGTTTTCGAAAACAACAATATCGCCAACATCTAATTTTTTCACATCATTAACCGCAAAATCCGTTGAGCCAACCTTTATTGAAACCTCTACCGGACAATCTGCAAAAATCATTTCATTGATTTTCTTTTCTTCGGGTACCGGCGGCAATGCCACCGGTGCTAATACAGATTTAGGGAATGATAATACGAATCTTGCACTTTCATCCGAGGATAAATTCCTTACAAAATAACTTAAATTTATCGTAACAGGATGTTTTTCCAATTTTTCTTTATCAATATTTCCCGATACTTTTTCGTACAAATATTCATTAAATGTCGTAATTATTTTTGCTTCTAAATCGGAAATATTAGACAATTCAAATTTTTTATTACTTTTTCCTAAAATCTTATCAAGAATAACTTGAATAGCCTTTTGAGAAATTCTTATAAACACATCATTCTTAGGGTCAAGTTGGACTTTTGTTACAAAGAAACTTTCATCCTGAGTCAAAACATTCATATTTTCACTTAAACCGACAAGTTTAAACTCAAAACCGGGGTCAAAAAATTCATCACACGCCTGTTGTACCGGTGCTTCAAAAACAGTTTTAAACCAGTCAAATTGACTGTATAATTCACTGCTAAAACTTGTTTTAATTGTATCGTTTTTTGTATCCATAGAGTACTCTTTCCCCAACACTATGGTAATATAATGATACGATTGTAGACATCAACTATTTGTAGGATTAATTACAAATTTTATAGATATTATCAGCAAAAAATTTTATCACGCTTTTTATAATATTATGTCGACATTAGCACTAAATTATTCTTCGAATAGTATATTATCTCAAAATCATCTTGTTTCGTTTTGTTCTAAAAAACGCAAACCGAAAAAGAATGTCCTAACAAATACAACAAACACGGAACTGCAATCAAATCTAAGCAAAGAAAACCTTAAAATATTAGATGAAATAAGACAAGTTGCTAAAAAACAAGGAAAAGAAGTTTATCTGTTTGGCGGGGGAGTCAGAGATTGTGTTCTTGGGAAAAAAGTTAAAGATTTAGACATTATGGTAAACGGAGATGCTCTCGATTTTTCACAAAGTTTAACACAAGAAAACTCAAACCTGTTTATCGGAAACCGTTTAAAGAAAAAAGTAAAAAGAGCCGTTGTGTATACAAAAAACGTAGACATAGATATTGTTCCAATGGACTATGAAAAAGAAATTCCACACGACAAAGACTCTATCCGCTCTGCTTTAATTCGAAAAGCAAAATCTGCCGATTACTCAATAAATTCTCTTTTAATTAAACTCGGAGAAGATAAAAACGGAAAATTAAAATTCAAACTGATAGATATATTTGAAGGAAAAAAAGATATTAAAAATAATGTTCTTAGGGTTCTAAATCAGGATGAATTTTCAACATCTCCAATAGTTGCAATAAGAGGAATTCGATTTAAAAATCGGTACGGAATGAAAACAGAACCACAAACACACGATTTAATAAAAACCACCATTTCAAAACCTCCAAAAGGCTCAAATCCTTTAAGAGTAGCAAAGGAATTTTACAAATTATTTAAAGAAGCAAAAAATCCTGTTGAATTTTTGAAATTAATGTATAAGTACAATCCTTTTAAATTTATAAAACCATAATAAACTTAACAAACCTCAAAACCATGGCAATTTTAAAGTTGAAAAAGTTTTTATATAAGAGTAGGTAATTTTATGGTTGTAAACGGCAAGACAATATTATCATTAATTGATAGGGTTACTCCTTATATAAAAAAAAGAGTAAAATCTACTGAACATCCAAACCGAATCCATTTTAAATCATCGGAAATACCAAAAGATTGTTTTGGAGAACTCCCTCCGGAGATTGCTGAAGATGCAACTGTTGCACCATTTGCACAAAGATTAATTCATCCTAATTTATACGGAATGGAACCTGCCGTTAATAAAACCATTGCTCTTGTCCGTAACACAAGAAAAACACTTGGTAACATAAAAGACGAAGAAATTAAAACACATTTTAATAATTTATATGAAAAAATCTTAACAGATTCAAATAATGTTGATAACCTTTCAGGACAAGTTGCTGAACTTGCTCAAAAAGTGGAATTGATTGAAAATCCTGAAGTAAAAAATGATATATTGCTTTCCATACGAGTTTTAACCAAAAGACCTAAAAAAGATTTTAAAAAATATTTTACACTTACTATGAGAGGGGTTGAACAATATACTGATGTTATTAATATTTTAAATGATAAATATATCTCTATAAATAATTCCGAACGAAAATTTTACCAATGGATGAATAAAAACAATATCTGGTTAGCAGATATAATAGACGGAACAAAAAAGACTCCTGAAACATATAGAAACGGAGTATTTAAAAATCGTAAAGATACCAAATCTTACGAAAGTTATGAAAGATTATATGAAAAATATTCAAAAAAAGATATAGCAAAAACTTATCAAAATGCACTAAAGAATGATTTATTGGAAGAATTTTTAACGGATAATTCTTCTATTTTCAAGAAACGTGCAGAAAGAATTTATCATCAAGAATATTTAAAAACACTTAATCCTGATATCGCTGAAATGTGTAAAAAAATACAAAAAGAATACGGAACCTATGTTATACCTACAAATGCTGATACAACGATACAAGATTTAAAATATTTGGAAGAAGAATTCAAACTATGGAAAGAAACCGGAAAAGATAAAGCAAATTTACCTACAGTATTAAGTATAAATACCTTAAATCCACTCTTAAGAAAATCAAACTGTGCAGGTATTGCGAACATTTATAATGATTCAATTGTCGTAAGAACATTACTTGAAAGTGACGGAAACTATAAGAGTTCCGGTTCTACACTTCGCCATGAAATCAATCATATTAATGATCCTTATGAAGTTGAATCTTTAAGTGAATTTGAAAAATTACAAAAATTTGTTACATGGTTAAAAGTAAAATATTTTTACAAAAATTACATGATGAGCGAACTTGAAAAAGCAGGTTTATCCAATAAAGAACATCGTCTATATGCATTTACGGAAGGTGCAGAAGCACGCTCTGTATCAGCGGAAGCAAACGGAGAAGAATTATCTGACAGATACAAAGATAT
Organism: uncultured bacterium; assembly: GCA_902767275.1. Classification (GTDB taxonomy): domain Bacteria; phylum Cyanobacteriota; class Vampirovibrionia; order Gastranaerophilales; family Gastranaerophilaceae; genus UBA2883. The sequence continues at coordinate 14,435 of CACXGY010000006.1, forward strand.
CATGGAAAATTCATTAAAAATGCAAAGATGGATTTTTGACATCCCGCAAAACTCAATCAGAAGAAATGCCAGAATTAAAAGTTTTGAAAGAAAGTGAAAGAGTAATTAAATTAAAACTTTTCTATTCGAAAAATCATTGAATACTTATGAGGTCCGTAATAAAGTTCAATTAATAAGAAATTATTATCAAGATCTGTCAATTCGATATTGGAAGTAATAGCAGGTTTACGTTTTGATTTTCTAACATACTTACCCCATGCATTCAAAAACTTAATCTGCCATCTTTGAGATTTTTTCATATCCAGTTCCGGCAAATTATCTTTATAATAGAACTCAGGCGTATAATCTTTCGCCATAACAGGAATAGTATATTTTACCGCTCCCGCTTCTTTGAACAGCACATACCAACTTCCTTTATATTCTCTTGGAGTTAAAAGATAATATCCCGGCTCGACGGTAATAGTTTTAAAATAAATAGGCGAATTTAATCTCATCAACGGATAAGGTGACCACATTGTATCTTTCATATCATAATATTGATCAGGATCGACACCATGTACATAAGAAAATGTCGGGACTTGCATATCACGATATGCTTTCTCATAATCATCTTGCGAATATGTTTTTGCGGCAGCCGGTGCATCACTCGTCGTTGCTTCATTCAAACTATTGAGATATGAATCATCAGAAGCATCTTTATAACCTTTATACGGATCTTTTTCCTTTTTTTGATTTTTATTAACAGCATTTTTAGTTTTATTATCTACTGTTCCCGCTTTATTAACAGAGTTTTGAACCGATTCAAAATTCTTATCTTTAGCATTTCCGCCACCCTCAACATAATCGTAATCATTGTCTTGAGTTTCTTGCTTAACCTGAACATCTTCACTTTGCTTAACAACCCCAGGTGTATAATCACTTGAATTCATGGGTTGAGAAGGTACATCCGGAGCAGCAGGACGCATCTGCGGAGGTTCTCCGTCTGCTAATACGGCTAACCCGAGCGAAATTATTAAAAAAGTAAGGATAAATTTTTTCATATAATTATTTTAATAATTTTTTTGAAAAAAAACAAATTTTTATACTATTTAATCTCCTACGGGTAAAGTAAATTAATAATATTCGTTATCATCATCCTCGTCATGTTCGGATTCGTGTTCTTCATTATCATCACTGCTATGGTGTTTAGAATCTCTCTCATCATCTAAGGATACGCTTGATACAATCTTCTCTGCTTCTTCAACTAATTTTTTCAAATCTGCGTTAGGGTTATATTTAGGCAATTTAGAATTAATAACAGAAGCAACATTCATCATCGCAAGCGAATTAAGCGTTGCGTTCAGTTGCGCACTGTTATCTATGTACTTGTTAGTATTTACCGCTTCTTCTTCTTCCGGTGCTTCGACAACTCCGTATTCCATTCCCTGACTGGCTCTATCATCGCTAGTCTTGGCTGCTGTTCCGGAAATGTCACCGCTTTTAAAATTAAATGCACCTGCCACACCATAGAAGCCTGCGGCTCTATTATCTACCATCGAGTTTACCTCTTTGTTTTAGTAATGCTCAGTGATGTGTCCTGTCCCTGTTTATTTAAGCATACCCTTCCGCATAATATTCTAAATCATCTGAACGGATTATTTTGCTAGTTAATAATTGTATTTGTTACAATTATTAGCCAAAGTTCAATAATAACAAGAAAAACTCGTCTTTACATAACTTAACGTATACTCCTAAAAGAATAAGTTTTGTTACAAAAAAATTATATTTCGAAATCACGATAATAAAATTTTGTTTATATATGTAGTGAAGTAACAGAGAGAATATTATCATGTCTGAAAATTTTTCATTACAGAATTTATTTGACTCAAATAAATCAATGACTCGTGAACAATTTATTGCTAAATACGGAGAAATAAGCCAATCAACAAATAAACCTGATTCATCAATTTTCAAGGCAGGCATGGCAGAATCAATCGGACAGGTATTTGATACTCTAAACACAGATGGAAATGAAACACTGGATGAAAAGGAAATAACAGCACTCAAAAATTTATCAAAAGATGACGATGATACTATTGTATCTGAAAATGATTTAAAAATAATGTATCAAAATATATCAGAGAAGATACAACAATCATACAGGTCAACAGATCCAAAAAGCATGTATGATTCTGCAATGAGCAAAGTCGGTAATCCGAACGAAAGCACTTATGTTCAAAATTTAGACACTCAAATACAAATGTTAAACGAGTTAATAAGCACAAGACAGACTAACTCTGATAACATTATAAAAGATTTGGAATCCCAAATTGATAATATAATTAAAACTACTCTTGATGAAACTAACAAAGAAAATAAAAAATTAAAAGATTATAATAGTGCGAAGAAAAAAGAATTAGATGATTTACGAAGAACATCCGAAGAAAACAGTATTGCTCTAAAAAATGCCGAACAAACAAAACAAAAAAAGACATGTGATATAGCGGCAATTCAGCGTGACATACAATTTCTGGACTCAAAAAAAGATTCTGAAAAAATAAAACAACTTCAATCAGAATTATCAAATGCACAAAAAGAATTAGACTATGCAAATCAAGACATAACACGTTACAAGTTGACCGAAAAAAATATCTCCTCAGATATTGCAGACATTTCTGCTGAATTAGTTTCAGCACAAAATTCTGCGAAAGCGAAAATTACACAAATCGATGCAAATAAAGCCGCTAAAATTGAAGCACTTCAAAACAAAATAGCCATTGAAAAAAATGATGCACAAAAAGATATAAAAAAATCTAAAGAACAAATAAGAGTTCTTCAATCAGCACAGCAATATGCATTAGAACGAATAAAAACTCAAACAACAGGTAATGCAGAAGCAGATTATTCAAACAACGGGGCAAATCTGCCATGCCTGAACGGAGTAAATTATTCTTCGGAAAAAGGTCAAAAACTCGCAGAATACATGAGAAAACACGTTGTCGGATTCACAGGCTATTGTTCAAGACACGTCAGCAACGGTATTGCAGGAGCAGGTCTTGGTAACGAACGTGCAGGCTCTGCTTGTCAAATGGATAGTTTATTGAGAAAAAATCAGAACTTCAAAGAAATAAAAATAAGTTCTGCAGAAGAACTAAAGAGTTTACCTGCCGGATGCATCATAGTATATGAAGCAGGTGCTGCAAGATATAATGCCAAACATGGTCATATCGAAGTTTCATTAGGAAACGGAACTGCTGCCAGTGATGGTATTACACGAAACATGAGATTTACGGAAAACATGTCAGTATTTGTACCGGTAGCATAATTAATGTATATATACAATGTGCGAAATCCAATATCAAATGATAAATACGCATCTTAATACTCTGTCATACAGAAACTATTGCAATAATATACTAAGTTTACACAACATTTAATTAATGTTAAAATTCAAACGATTAAACATTTCAGGGGAAGTAATGAAGGAACGACTGGATAAAATACTGGTTGATTTAGGTTATTTCGAGAACAAAAGCAAAGCCTCCGCCTCCATAATAGCGGGAGATATTCTTGTTAACGGTGAAAAAATTACAAAGGCAGGGTTCCAATTAAACCCGCAAAAAGATTACGAGTTCACGGTCAAAACAATGCCGTATGTATCAAGAGGTGGTTTCAAACTTCAAAAAGCCCTTGATGCATTTTATTTTAATCCGCAAGACAGAATTTGCCTTGATGCAGGAGCATCAACAGGAGGTTTTACGGATTGTCTGCTCCAAAGAGGAGCAAAATTTGTATATGCTGTTGATGTCGGATACGGACAACTCGCATGGAAATTACGTTCTGATAAAAGAGTTAAAACTATAGAAAAAACTAATCTGAAAATATGTTCACTAAAAGACATTTACACAGACAATGACCCGCTTGCCGACCTACTCGTTTCGGATATGTCTTTTATCTCACTTGAAAGAGTTTTGCCAAATCTTAAAACGCTTTTAAATCCAAATTTTCATGAAATGATTTGTCTTATAAAACCACAATTTGAAGCAGGAAAAGAATACGTCGAAAAAGGTGGTGTTATAAAAGATAAATCCGTGCATAAAATGGTAATAGAAAACGTTATTAATTGTGTACATTCACTAGAATACAATGTCTTAGGATTAACTTTTTCTTCAATAAAAGGTCCAAAAGGGAATATTGAATACCTCATTTATTTTTCAACCGACAAACAAACAGAAACCTCAGAGTATAACATTGACGAAGTAGTAAATTCCGCACACGAAACTCTAAACTAATGCTTATTACGTTTCACACGAACACCTTCGACTTCGTGTACCGCTTCAACTACAATAAATGCTTTCTTATCTATACTTTTAACAATCTCTTTTACTTTACTCATCTCTAACCTTGATACGACGCAGTATGTAATAATTTTTTCATCTCCCGAATACCCGCCACGACTGCGTATATATGTCACACTAACATCCAATTCTTTCATAATCTTGTTCCCGATTTCTTTATACAAATTTGAAACAATTCTAACGGATTTGGATGAATTAAATCCGTCAATAATAACGTCAATCGTTCGAGAAGTTATAAAATATGTAATAATAGAATACATTGCCTGCTCAATATTAAAAACAAATATCGCAGCAGTATATATCAAAAGATTAAACCCCATAAGGAATTCGCCAATACTCATAAACGAAAATTTCTTAGATAATTTTATTGATAAAATTTCTGTTCCGTCTAAAGATGCACTATTCCGCAATATCAGACCCACACCTACACCGAGAATAATACCACCAAATACAACGACTAAAAGCGGATCTTTTATAACAGTATAATGCAATCCAACAAAATACGTTGTCGCAAAACCAAGTACTATAACCGAATAAAACGTCTGTAAGACAAACATTTTCCCTAAGTTTGTCCACGCTAAAAATATAAACGGCAGATTTAATAAAAATATTATCAAACCGAGATTAAAATGAGTCAAATAATTCAACATCATTGATATCCCGATAACCCCGCCATCTATAACCTTATTCGGCAAAAGTATACACTCAAGTGCAAACGCAACAATAAACGCTCCGATTGTTAATATTATAAATCTTAAAAACGTTTCCAGAAATATTTCAAGTTTTGTTTTCTTTTTTTCAACAAACTTTTTCTTAGGCCTAAAAATATTAAAACTCATCTGAAATATTCCTTACAACTGACTATCTTTTAATAAAATTGTTAAAACTAAAGAAACTATTTTTCTTTTCATCATTTTCGGATTTAACATTCAATATTTTTTCTAAATCTTCTTTAAGAGTAACAATATCATCATACTTTTTCAATGTTCCATCCATACAAATAGAAACATCCCCTGTTTCTTCCGAAACGACAAGACAAGCACTATCACTAATTTCTGTTAAACCTATAGCCGCTCTGTGTCTTGTACCATACTTCCAACTGAGTTTAGGATTTTCTGTCAACGGAAGCAATACCCCTGCTGATAAGATTTTTTTATCCTTTATTACCATAGCACCGTCGTGTAACGGAGTATTCGGATGAAATATTGTTAATATTAACTCCGCAGAAACATCAGCATTTAACTGAGTTCCAACCTCTGAATAAGTTGACGGACTAATATCATTTTGTAAAACTATCAAAGCACCCGTTTTTGTTTTAGTAAAATATTTTACTGATTCGATTAACTCTTTTATTACATCAATATTTTCATTAATATCATCGGATGGGTGAGGATTCATCCCAAAAAAAGTTTTACCGATAAACCCCGGTTGACCTAAATAACCTAAGAAACGTCTGAGTTCCGGCTGAAATATAACAATCAAACTCAAAGCAACAAGTGCTACCAGTGATTTTAAAAACATTCCCAATATCTCTAATTGAAGAACTGTCAATATTTCACTGAATATCCACGCAAAAAATAAGAATAAAATCCCTCTTACCAATTTCTCAGACTGAGTATGTCTTATATATTTTTTATAAAAAATAAGAACAACCGCTACAATAACAAATATTTCTAAGACATCCCACCAATCCCATGATGAGAAGATATGAGCCATCTGCATTTGTATCGGTTTTAAAAAGATTTCAAACATTATTTTAACCTATCAGGAATTACATCGTGAGAAATCAAATCATCTAAGGTTTCTCTATTTACTATAATATCAGATTGTGAGTTATTTACAAGTACCATGGCAGATTTTTCAACCCTGTTATAATTACTTGCCATAGAATAATTATATGCACCGGTATTATAAACACAAAGTATATCACCGGTTTCAGGCTTTGGAAGGACAATATTTTTTATTAAAATATCACCTGATTCACAAAATCTTCCTGCAATAGTAACTTTTTCTTCTATACGATTAGAAATATCATTTGCTATCTCTGCTTCATATTCTGCCTGATACATGCTTGGTCTTGGATTATCAGCCATACCACCATCGACAGTGACATATTTTGTCATATTAGGAACTTGTTTCATACTGCCTATAGTATACAATGTTACACCGGAAGTAGAAATTATACTTCTTCCCGGTTCAATATATAACATTGGCGGTTCTGTATTATATTTTTCAATATGTTTTTCTAAAGATGCTATTATCACATCAGCAACTTCATTTATAGAAGGCGGCATATCCTTTTCTGTGTATTTAACGCCTAATCCGCCGCCAATATTTATCTCATCAAGTTTTATACCAAATTTTTCTTCTATTCTTGATATCTCTTGTATCAAAACATCAATCTCATCGTGGAAACATTGAGGTTCAAAGATTTGTGAACCTATATGAGCGTGCAAACCTCTAATTCTAATATTTTGATGTTCTGTAGTTATTTTTTTAATAACCTCATCTGTCTGTGACAAATCAAACCCAAATTTTGAATCAAGTTGACCTGTTTGAATATATTCATGGGTATGACATTCTATTCCGGGAGTTATTCTTAGCAGAACATCTACATTTGTATTATATTTACCCCCGACTTTTGATATCAAATCAACCTCAGCAAAATTATCAACAGAAATTCTGCCTATGCCATTTTTTATAGCGAAATCGAGTTCTTCTTCTGTTTTATTATTACCGTTAAATAAAACTTTTTCTAAAGAAATCCCGCTTTTCAGAATAGTATAAATTTCACCGATTGAAACAGTATCAAATCCAAAACCTTCACTGTCAAGAATTTTTGAAACTGCACTTGTACACAATGCTTTTGATGCATACATCATTTTTGTATGAGGATATTTTTTAAACGCATTTTTATAATCGTGACAAACACTTCTTAAAGTTTTTTCATCGATTACATATAACGGAGTGCCGTATTTTTCAGCCAAATCTTCCATTTTACATCCGCCAATATACAAATTTTTATTTCTCTCCACAGTTATTGGTTTTAGTTGTTGATTAGTTGTCATACTCTCATCCTCATGGTTTTTAATTATATATTTCAGGATACAGGAAAAATACTGAAATGACAATAGTCTTTAGATAATTAATACTCCAATACAATTGTTTATAAATGATTTCAAGTTTTATAATCAGGCAATCAGTAAAAAGAACAGAAGTCTTAACTCATTTAAAGTATTTATAGTATAATCATAATTATGATAAGAGCATTTTTACCAATTATTTTATTAACATTATCAAATATATTCATGACATTTGCTTGGTATGGGCATTTAAAATATAAAAGTACTGCTTTATGGATAGTTATTCTTGTTAGTTGGGGTATAGCCTTCTTTGAATATTGTCTGCAAGTTCCGGCAAACAGAATAGGACACGGAATGTACTCAGCGGCACAACTTAAAACGATGCAAGAAGTAATTACACTTGTTGTATTTTCTGTGTTTTCAGTACTTTATTTAAAAGAAGAATTCAGATGGAATTATCTTGTAGGGTTTGTATTTATTATCCTTGCTGTATTTTTTATATTTAAAAAGTGGTAATAAACTGAAATTATCTTCTTTTTTTACGTTCTTTTTTTGCTTCGTTAATACCTGTTTTATCCCAACTAAATCTGTGAGATTTTGCTTTTTCCATTAAGTTCCATCTTGATAAATTTTCCATATCATTGAAAGCCTTTTCATAATTGTTTTCTTTACTGTTCATAGATAAATAAGGTATACCGTTTTCTTTTGCGAGCATTTCGACTTTAGGGTCGTATGCAATAGCAAGAGTTTTAACCCCATATTTTACGGCAACAAGACAGGCATGAAATCTCATCCCAATCATACAATCATATTCCGATATATGATTTATAATTTCTTCATTTGTTAACCCGCTCACTAATTTGACGTTTATATTAGGATCAACGTGTTTGAGTTTGTTTATAAATACTTGAGAAATTCCGACATCCATTTCGTCCTGCAAAGACAATAATTCTATCTCTCTTGAATAATATCTTGATTTTATTTGAGTTACAATCTTGTCAAACAATTCATCAGTTAACGTTTCAAACTTTCTAAGTTGAATCCCGATTTTTTGTGTTCTGACGGGTTGGCTAACCTCCATACTATACAATGGATCACATACGAGATTAGCATTTTTAATTTTCCATTTTTTCATCAAATCAAGACTTTTTTCATCCCGTACAGATACATAATTACATTTTTTTATTAAACTTTTTGTCATAAGGGTCGACCAAAACCCTGTTATTGGTCCTATTCCTTGTGCAAAAATCATAACTTCTTTTTTCATAAGTTGTGCAAATTGGATAATACTTCCATAGAACCACAAACTTTTTGTACTTGTGACATTTTGCAATAAACTCCCGCCGCCGGAAATTAATACATCACATCGTGCAAGTTCTTTAATTACATGTTCTAAAGAAAAAGTGTATACGGTATGAACACCATAAGTATCAAAAGTTTTTCTTGGATTTGCACTTAATACGGTTACTTCGCAATCTTTGAGTTTGTCTAATAAAACTTTTAAAATTGCTTCATCGCCAAAATTATCAAAGCCATAATATCCTGATATTAAGAATTTTTTCATTCATACTCCTCTTATAATGCCTTGATTTTATCAAATATGCGTTTAGTTTTAGTTGTTACTTCTTCTAAACTTCCGCATTCACACAAATCACGTCCTATCCCAACTGCTATAGAACCTGCTTTTATATAATCCGGTATTTCTTCACATTTTATATTCCCCATTGGCATAATATGAAGAAACGGCATTTGGCGTAGAATATCTTCAATATAACTTATCCCGCCGAGTGCTGTTGTAGGAAAAATTTTGATTAGTGGTATTCTGGATTTCCACGCACTGTATGCTTCGTTTGCGGTAGTTGCACCGGCAATAAACGGCACTCCAATATTTTTTGAAATTTTTACCATATTCATTTGAAATATTGGAGAGGAGAACATTTTTGCACCCGCTTCAAATGCTGCATTCGCTTGCCACGTTGTAATTATACTCCCCGCACAAACATCTGCTTTTTTTGATATTTTGGAAATTACATCATAAATTTTTGCATTCTCAACGTTTATTTCTAATATTTTTACACCACCTTCGATTAGTGCGTTTGCAATATCTTCCGCCTTGTTTGCATCCTTTTGTCTTATTATCGGGTAAAGTTTTTCTTTAGATAATATTTTTATTAAGTTTTTGTTCATAATCTGTCCTTTTTCCTAAATTTATTATATCATGGTAAAAGTTAATAGTGAATAGCGGGTAATAAAATGCGGTTTATAAAGTTTTTGTTAGTATCACTTTCGGTTTGTTTATTTTTTCTCTTAGCGTACGTTGCTACGGATAATTTTTTAGAACCTAAAGCATACAATTATATGGTTAAAACATTTACCGCATATAAAACCGGAAGCAATAATATTGCTCTTATTGTTATTGATGACAAATCTATCGGCAGACATCGCTGGCCGTGGAGTCGTGATTTATATTGCGGAATATATGATTATTTTAAAGAGTATACAAATGCAAAAGTCATTATGTCTGATTCCATTGTTACTTCAAAAGATAACCCGCAAGCAGATTTAAAATATTTTAAAACACTTAACGATATAGATAATCTCGTTGTAGGAGTTACATTCAGAGGGAAAGATTATAACGACCCTGCCTACGGTCTAAAATACGATGAAAGGCTTAAAAACAAATTTGCAATGAATATAACAGATATGAGAACTGATACTAATTATTTCCCGTTTAAAAGTGCTTCCATTTTCCCTGAAGAATATTTTAATTCAGTTAAAATGCTCGGTGCTATTACCTCATTCAGTGATGATGACGGTTATTTGAGAGTGTCTATAGGAGCAATTAATTATAAAGGGACATTTTATCCTTCACTTTCGTTGAGAGCGTATTTGTATCTTAACGGAGATGAGCCTGTCGTTATAAAAAATAATGCAATAATTTGTACTAGAAGCGGAGTCAAAATACCTATTATAAATGAGCCGTCAGGCTGCTATTCGTTAATAAGATATTATAAATTAAGAACACATAACGGAAGTTATTCTCACAAGACATATTCTGCGATTGATATAATGGATTCATACAAGGATTTAAAATCAGGCAAGACCCCTCTTATCAATCCAAAAGAGTTTGATAACAAGATTATACTAATCGGTGCAAACGTAAAAGCCGCAGCGACAGGGCTCGCTGATGTAAAACATACACCGATGTCGTCTGATCACTCAGGACTTGATGTTCAGGCTACAGTTTTTGACAATATTACTAACCAAGAGTTTATGCAATTAATTCCAAATACGGTTAATATTGTTGTTACTCTTGTTTTGATGGTATTAGCATTTTTTATAATAAGAAATTGCCCGCTTTTTTCAGCAATATCAGGAATTTCATTAATAGTTCTTATTTATATGATTTTGTGTGCATTGTTATTTAGACAAGGATACGCAATAAATATATTAACCCCAATATCAATGATTATTATTACAATGATTTTTGCCTATTCACATAAATATATTTTAGAAGACAGAAACAAAGAAAAAATAAAAAATGCAATGGGGAAATATATTTCGGAAGATATAATGAAAAATGTTGTAAAAAACATTGACGAATTAAAACTTGGCGGGAAAAAAGCGAATGTTACCGTTTTATTTGCGGATATAAGAGGATTTACCTCTATGAGTGAAAAACTTACTGCGGATGAAGTTTCTGTAATATTGAATGAATATTTTACGGAGATAGAACCGATAGTAACAAGAAATAACGGTGTTATAAACAAATTTATCGGAGATGCTGTTATGGCAATTTTCGGAGAACCGATACAGGATGAAAATCACCCTAAAAATGCGGTAAGATGTGCTTGTCAAATGTTGGATAAAGTAAAAGAACTTCAAGCAAAATGGCTTGATGAAGGAAAACCTAAAATAGAAATAGGAATAGGTATAAATACAGGCGAAGCCTTTGTCGGGAATATAGGTTCCGAAAAGCGTATGGAATATACTGTCATTGGAGATACAGTTAACCTTGCAAGCAGAATAGAAGGTAATAACAAAATATTTAAAACAAACTTGCTTATTAGCAGTTCGACCTATGCTTCTGTAAGAAGTATAGTAGATGTTGTAAAAATATCCGATGTTAAAATTAGAGGCAAAGAAAAAACACTCGATTTGTATGAGGTTATTCGTTTAATCGGATAAATAATCTTTGTGAAGATTTGGAGTTGTTGGTTTGGAACAGATTGAACTTATTAAAAAAGCCATAAATGTCGAGGTTAAAAATAAATACATAAATATCAGAGGGAAAAAACAATACTTTTCAGATTTTATGAAAACACATATTCGACAAATCATGAAACAATCCGAGATTCCTGAACGCTGGAAAGTTATACTACAGTATTTCAATCTGTATTCAACCTCGTCTTTGCCGGACAGAAAGAAAACAATTGAATATTTTATTAAAGTAATGAAATTGGAACTCTCACAGAAAACAGAGAGAGAAACTGTTGAAAAAGACCCGCATTCTTCCGTTACATATATAAAAGGTGTCGGACCAAAAATTGCTGTTATGTTGAATAAACTCGGCATTTTTACGGCAAGCGATTTATTGTTTTATTTTCCGAGAAAACATATTGATTATTCAAAACGAACACCGATTAGAAATCTGGAAGAAGGACAAACGACAACTGTATTCGGATATATAAAGTCCGTTGAAAGTTTTGTTACTCCAAAAGGTCTTGGAGTAATGAAAGTAAAAATAGGAGATGAAACAGGCAGTATAACCCTAAATTTCTTTTATGCAAAGAGTACGAAGTATATACTCGAACGTTCAAAACGTCAATTTCCGACCGGTGCCGGAATAATTATTTCCGGTACTGTTAAATTGAACACTTATGACGGTAAATATACACTTGAGAATACGAGTTATACAATTATGTCGGAGGATTTCCTGACAACAAAAAATAATTTGAATGTGGCAAGGATTGTTCCTATTTATTCTTTGAGCGAAAATCTCAACGTAAAAACTCTAAGAAAGGCTATTTATAACGCAATTCAACTATATAAAAACAGTATATCAAATGTTGTTCCGGATTATATCAGAGAAAAATATCACCTGCTTGATAAAAAAGATGCCGTAGAACAAATACATTTTCCTGATAATATGGATATGCTCGAAAAAGCACGATTTACTCTAATTTTTGAGGAACTGTTTCTTGTTCAATTAAAATTAGCACGAATTAGAGAACAAAATCGAACGGAAAATAAATCTTTGCCATTGCATATAAAACGTGACGGACTTGTCATGAAGTTTATAGAAGGCTTACCGTTCGAATTAACGGGAGCACAAAAACGTGCAGTTAATGAAATTTTAAATGATATGAACTCAACAGAACCGATGCAAAGATTACTGCAAGGAGATGTAGGGAGCGGAAAAACTGTTGTTGCCTGCATAATGCTGCTAGCAGCAGTAGAGAATGGTTATCAGGCTGCAATTATGGCACCGACTGAAATTCTGGCACAACAACATTATAACAATTTAGTTAATTGGTTAACACCAATGGGTTTAAGCGTCGGACTATTTCTGGGCAGTCTTGGGAAAAAGCAACGAAAAGTTTTTGAAACAGGATTACGTAACGGTCAAATTAATATTGCGGTAGGTACACATGCACTGATTCAAGAAAGCGTGGAATTTGATAACTTAGGTGCGGTTGTGATTGATGAACAACACCGATTTGGTGTTAATCAAAGATTAATGTTGAGAAAAAAGGCTCAAAACCCTCAGATTTTAACAATGACTGCCACACCAATCCCAAGAACATTGGCAATCACGATGAACGGCGATTTAGACTTAACAATAATTGATGAACTGCCAAAGGGCAGAAAACCGATTATAACAAAAATGAATATGCCGAAAAAACAAATATATCAACTAATTAGAGATGAAATAAATAAAGGACATCAGGCATATATAGTTTATCCGCTGATTGATGAAAGTGAAACATTATCTGCAAAGGCAGCGACAAAAGAAGCCGAACGATTACAACAGACAGTCTTTAATGATTTAAAAATCGGATTGTTACACGGAAAACTCAAAAACTCTGAAAAAGATGAAGTTATGGAAAAATTTAAGAATAAGGAATACGATATATTAGTGGCAACAACCGTTGTTGAAGTCGGAGTTGATGTTCCTAATGCAACGGTAATTGTTATAGAAAATTCTGAAAGATTTGGTCTTTCACAATTACATCAATTACGAGGGAGGGTAGGACGTTGTAATTTACAATCGTATTGCATCCTTACGACATCAGCATCTTCCCCTGATGTAAAAAGTCGATTATCGGTTATGACAGAAACGAATGACGGTTTTGTTATCGCAGAGAAAGATTTGGAAATAAGAGGGCCGGGAGAATTCTTAGGGGTGCGTCAAAGCGGATTGCCTGATTTGATGATTTCTGATATTGTCAGAGATGCAAAGATTCTGGAACTTGCCAGAAGTGCTGCTATTGATTTTGTAAAAACTCATAATATAGAAGATTATCCGATTTTAAAGGATAGCACAAATTTAACTTTAGACGGCACGTTGCTGTTGGGAACATGATGAAGCAAAAGCATTAATACGCGAATAAAATGTTTATTTATTTTTGTTGTCAAATCTGTGTCAAGTTTAAACAATAATATTAGATTATTGTAAAAATAAGGTTTTTTGAATAAAACAAACACAGGGCTGTATGTTAGTTAAATTGGTACTCGAAGGCGTATATAAAGTTTTGTAAAAAAGATTACGTTTTGTATCATTTTAATTGACAGCATGGCAAAAAAAAGTTATAATGAGTTTATTAAAAAATATCTATTGAAGTTTAGTGTATTAACATATTATAAATGTGTGGCTTTTCCATAAAAGGAGAAAATTATGAAAACTGCGTCAAAAGTAAAGGAAATCAAGTCCGGCTTCAATGATGAATTTGAAAACTATCTCAAAAAACAATGTATTAAAACAACATTCAATGGATCTGAACTTGAAACATTTTCATGGTACAAAAAAGTGCTTGGCTTAGTATAAAACATACCGAGTTAAGCATGGGTTTTTGTAAGATTATTTCTTGAGAAATTCAAGAAGATTTACGGTTACTGTATGTGGGGATGAAGTATCAAGTATAGTATTGTCAACAGATAATTTTGATAAGTTTTTATCAATTAATTGTTGACAGAATGCTATATCAATACTTCCTTCTACAACAACCGGAAGAAAAGTATTCTCGCTAACCCATTTTGCATACTCTAATCCTGTTTCTATAACAGGCTCTGTTGGTGTTGAGGATATTCTCATACTGATATAATCAGCACCATCTTTTACTGAATTAACGGCTTGTGCCTGTGTATATATAACAATACCAATAATGGAATTCTCTCCCAAAATCTCTCTTGCTAAACGGATATCAATATCTTCCTGTTCAAGATTTACACCATCAGCCTCTGATAAATAAGCAATATCAACTCTGCTCTTTACGATGAATGTTGCCCCAAATTCTGCACAAAGTTGTTTGGTTTTGTTTGCCAAAGACAAGAAGTCTTTATCCGAAAGGTTATTCTTTTCTATTTGAATAACTTCTGCTCCTGCTGCCAAAATTTCTGCCAATTTATCCAAAAAGATTGATTCTTCGTTAATATTGGAACAACCAACCCTGACAAACAGATTTTTACTATCTATTTTTATATCTGTAATGCTTTTTCTTAATTTATTCATTTTTTGTCCTCAAATCATATTTTATATAAAAAATTTTAATTTACATAATACTAGATAGTCTATTTGTATATGTAAGAAAGAGCATATTAAAAAGCCGAAAAACTCTCTAAACTTTATTAGTGGAGTTATTATGGTAAAAACAAATTACAAAAAAATACCTCAATATTTATTGATAGAAATGGCACAAAAGGATAACTATCAAGCATTAGAAGAATTGATACGCCGAATACAAAAAGATATATTCGGCATGTACTCTCATATATGTAAAAAACGTGAAATTGTATCCGATTTAACACAAGAAGCATTAGTGAAAATTGCAAAAAATCTGGAGCATTTGCACGATTCGAAATCATTTAAGACGTGGTCAAACAGGATTGCATTAAACATATTTTATGATTTTGTTCGTAAGGATACAAGACAAAAACCACAAATCAGCATAGATGAAATGGAAAATATAGATGTTGAGGACAAGCATTGCGAACCGATGGAGAAATGTCTGGCTTCTGAATTGGGATGTAAAATCAAAAATTGTATTTTGTCTTTACCGATTAATTCTCGAGTTGCAATTGTTCTTCGGGAGTTTGAAGGAATGAGTTATGACGATATTGCACATTTAACTCATACAACTATCGGCACAGTAAAATCAAGGATTTCACGGGCAAGAGTAAAACTTCAAGAGGAATTGGGAGAATATCTATAAGGATTAATATTATGAAAATATCTTGTAATCAGTTTGAAGGTTTAATTTCATTTTATCTGAATAATGATTTAAGTAAAAGTTTAAAAGACTCTTTTGAAGAACACTTAAAAGAGTGTTCCTCGTGCAGATTAAAACTCAAAGTTTTAAATTCAATAGTAGATGAAATAAAAGAAGCATACGACAAATTTATCAATCGGGATAATTATACACCTGAGGATATTATTGACTGTCAGGACAGTGATAATATAGACGAAGATAATTTACCTGATACAGAATTGTCTGCATACATTGATAACGAGTTAAATGATGAAAGCAGTATTCAAGTAAGAAAAGATATATTGACGAAACCTAAAATCAGAAGAAAACTTGAAAAATTATATGACTTAAGGAGATTAATAGTGAATTCATTTATTGAGCAAAAAAACAGTTTAAAAACAGATTATTCAAAGATAATCGCAAAAAGTGTTAATACAGGTTTATCGGATAAAGAAATTTATTTACATTGTGCATTATTTTTTATAACAATTGTAGCGGCAATAGTTATATCAGTTTGGGCGATTTTAAATATAATATAAATTAATTTATTTAAACCAAATCTTAATTTTTCATTAAGATAATTAAGATTTTAAACATTTTGTTATACATTATATTGTGTCAAGGTAACAAAAATAGGAGGATTATAGATATGAATATTAAACCTTTAGCAGACAGAATAGTAATTAAATTGATAGAAGATACAGAGCAAACATCAGGCGGTATATTTATTCCTGACAGTGCAAAAGAAAAGCCTCAAAAAGGTGAAGTAGTTGCAGTAGGCGAAGGTAAAGTCAACGACAATGGCGAAAGAGAACCAATGGATGTTAAAGTTGGTGACATTATCCTTTACGCTAAATATGCAGGAACAGATATTAAAATGGATGGTGTTGAATACAAAATCTTGTCAATAAAAGACGCTTTGGCAGTGTTATCATAAGGCACTAAGGAATTAAGGCACTAAGGCATTAAGAATATTTCGGTTATTATCTTATTATCTTATTCCCTTATAGCCTTTTATAAAAATGTACTAGTATTATGAAAGGATAATAAAAATGGCAAAGAAAATAGTTTTTGAAGAAGAAGCAAGAAAAGCACTTCTTAGAGGTATAGATGCAGTAGCAGATGCAGTTAAAGTAACATTAGGACCAAAAGGCAGAAATGTTATTTTACAAAAGAAATTCGGTTCACCGCAAATCGTTAATGACGGTGTAACTATCGCAAAAGAAATTGAACTCGCAGACGGATTAGAAAATTCAGGGGCACAATTGTTGAGAGAAGTTTCATCTAAAACAAATGATGTTGCAGGTGACGGTACAACAACCGCATCTGTTCTTGCTCAAGCAATAGTAAGAGAGGGTTTAAAGAATTTGACAGCAGGTGCTAACCCTATGTCAATGAAACGTGGTATCGACAAGGCTGTTGAACTCGCTGTTGAAAAAATCAAATCTTGTTCAAAATCAGTTGATACAAAAGAAGGTATCGCACAAGTTGCAACAATTTCTGCCGGTAACAATTCTGAAATTGGTAATTTGATAGCAGAAGCAATGAATAGAGTTGGTCACGACGGTGTTATTACGGTTGAAGAAAGCAAATCTTTCGGTACAAACTTGAAAGTTGTTGAAGGTATGCAATTTGACAAAGGATATATCTCACCTTATTTTGTTACTGATGCAGAAAGAATGGAAGCAGTTTTAGAAGATGCTTATGTACTTTGTGTAAACAAGAAAATCAACTTAATCTCTGATTTAGTTCCTGTATTGGAACAAGTTGCACGTGACGGTCGTTCATTGTTGTTAATCGCTGAAGATGTTGAAGGCGAAGCACTGGCAACATTAGTAGTTAACACTATGAGAAAAGTTTTGAGAGCGGTTGCTGTTAAAGCCCCGGGATTTGGCGACAGAAGAAAAGCAATGCTTGAAGATATTGCTATCTTAACAGGCGGTCAAATGTTCACAGAAGAACTCGGTATCAAGTTGGAAAATATCACAACAGATATGATGGGTAAAGCAAAACGTGTTACAGTTACTAAAGATGAAACAACTATCGTTGTAGGTAACGAAACAAAAGATGCTGTTGCAAAACAAATCTCATTGATTAAGAGCCAAATGGCAATTTCAGATAGCGAATACGACAAAGAAAAAATGCAAGAAAGAATCGCAAAATTATCAGGCGGTGTAGCAGTAATCGAAGTCGGTGCAGCAACAGAAGTCGAGTTAAAAGAAAGAAAATTGAGAATTGAAGATGCTCTTAATGCAACAAGAGCCGCTAATGAAGAAGGTATTGTTCCTGGTGGCGGAGTAATGCTTATCAGAGTACAACAATACTTAGAAGAAAAATTAGCAGATCTTACATTTGATTCAGACGATGAAAAGAGCGGTTATAAAATCTTGATGGCATCGTTAGATATGCCTTTGAGAGCAATCGCATATAACGCAGGTGCTAAATCAGATGTTGTTGTAGATAATGTAAGAAGCGGTAAAGATGCATACGGTTACGATGCATTGATGTATAAATATACAGATATGTTTGAAGCAGGTATCGTTGACCCTGCGAAAGTAACACGTTCAGCATTAGAAAACGCTGCATCAATTGCTTCAATGTTGTTAACAACAGAAGCAGCAGTTGTCGATATTCCGGAAGAAAAAGCCGCTGCTCCTGATATGTCAGCAATGGCAGGTATGGGCGGTATGGGCGGAATGATGTAAAAACATTTCGTTATGTATAAAATTAAATAAAAACTGTTTTTAGTTTAAACTACGAAGTATACTTTTAAAAAGTATACTTCGTTTAATTCTGAGTTTTCTACATCATATATATGAATTTTTATTTTACCCCGTTGAACCCGTTGAAATATACATGTAACATGTATTATGGAGTCATAGAACAAATTGACTTCTGATAAAAAATTATTATAAAAACATGTAAAACTATAAACTTGAAAGGAACAGACAATGGGTTTAGCGGCATCACAGGCCAGATATTTGTCACTTTCGGCTCGAAAAAGTAATGTAGAGTACGAAGGACAACAGATTAACCAACAACGGTTAAACCTGTCTAATCAAAGTGCCGATTTATTCAATCAAATGTTAACAATGGCTGTTCCTATGCCGCCAAGTTCTACTGATTTTACTAAACTTCAATATTCTTGGACAGACGGAGATGTCGCATCTGTTATCGAAAACTATTATCAAATCGGAACAATTGACGACGAATTTAATTATGTTGTAACAAGTTATCACTACGAAAATGTATATACAGGACAAAGAAAGTTCTTACCTGATCCGCAAGTTCAGGCAACAAAGACAAACCATTTTAGCGACTTGAAGGCACGTAACTTTGTTTTGCAAGAAATGTCTTATAACCCTGAAAAGGATACTTATTCGCTTCAATTGATTAATGGATTTGATCAATTAATCCATGCGACATACAAATTATGTGATGCTGTTGAAAACAGAGATACTGTCGAACAATTAGATTATATGTTCAACAGAACAACAAAAGTCGGATATAGTTCTTCAATGGAAACCGATTTCGTATATGATGATGCAGCAGATACAATTACTTATAACGGTTCGACATATAGTTATGTCGACACCGAAAATGATGCAGCAAAATTAAGAGAATTATGTCAATCATACGGTGCTTTTTATAATTCAGCAAAAAGATATTATTCAAACGGAACAAACTATATATGCAAGGACGATTTAGATACGGTTATCACGAATAAAAACGGGGATGTAGATATCCGTAAAAAAGATACAAAAAAATATTATACTGACGGAACAAGATATATCGCAGAGGATAGTCTTAGAAATTTATCCGTCGGTGATACAATGACTACATATCAGGCTGAAAACAATCCAACATTTAGTGACTATAAATCAATTGGAAACTGTGAGATTAAACAGTTGACTGAAGATGATTATAAAGGTGATGTTACAATAGATATTGCCATTCAACAAATTATTAAAGATATGAAAGCAAATGACGGAGATGCCATTGCTTATGAAAGATTAAAAAATTGTTTTGATGAAAACGGTAAATATATAAGCGGCACGCTGTATCAATTTACTATGGCAGGCAAAATGTATTATACAACCGCAGCAGATATGGATGCCAGCCTTTTAAGTGCATATAGCGAACAATCTGTCGCAAATAACAGTATTGACAGTCAACAATCAAAATTATCATATTATAATGCGGTTTATATCAATACAAAAGTTTCCGAAATAAAAAAAGCAATGATGGAAACAGACGGAGCAGGAAGATTTTCAACTGTCAAATTTGAAGATGATTCAGTTGTGTATACATTAAATGTAGAAACAATCAAAGATGATGATGCATATAATGATGCGATGAATAAGTATTATTATGAAAAAGAACAATACGATAAACAAATCGCAGATATAAACACAAAAACCGAAATTATACAGGCACAAGACAGACAACTCCAATTAAAACTCGAACAATTGGGAACAGAACAATCTGCACTACAAACAGAGATGGAAGCCTGTCAAAAAGTTGTGAGCAAGAATATAGATAACAGTTTCAAAACATTCGGTAACTAAACTATAAATAAAGAAATATTGTTACACCTTTATTTGATTAATTTATCGATAATGATATTTAGTTTTAAAAATCATATATTAAAGGTTAAATACCGAACAATTCATCGGTTAAAGTCTTATCTGATTTTTATTTTTAATTGACCGTATATGTATATTAAATAGATATTTTGATTTTATTTATTCCGTTCAATAATAGCATTGTTTTTTAATAGTTTAACTTTACATTATAACTTCACAAATTATCATGTTTTTGTTATTATTTATAAGCATAAAGACATAAATAAGGGAGAAAAAAATTGAAAACAGCATTAAAATCACATAATTGCGGAGAAATTACCGCTAAAAATATCGGAGAAGAAGTAACACTCTCCGGCTGGGTTGCATGTGTAAGAGATTTAGGCGGAATTATTTTCATTGAATTAAGAGATAGAACAGGATTTTTCCAATTGGTTGCCGACCCTCAAGTTAATCCTGAAATACACGAAGTATTCTCTAAATTAAAAACAGAATCAGTTATCAATATAAAAGGAAAAGTAACAAAAAGACCTGAAGAAACATATAACGAGAAATTACCGACAGGCGAAGTCGAAACATATCCTACGTTTGCACAGATATTATCAGAAGCAAAAACATTACCATTCGTTCTTGATGACGAAAATGTTTCGGAAGATGTCAGATTAAAATATCGTTATTTAGACCTTAGAAGGGAAAATATGCTGCATAATCTGACATTACGTCATAAAATTGTGACAGCGGTTAGAAACTATTTGAACGGAGAAGATTTCTTAGAAGTTGAAACACCAATTCTAATAAAAACTACTCCGGAAGGGGCAAGAGATTATTTAGTACCTTCAAGAGTTCAGGAAGGGAAATTTTATGCACTTCCACAATCTCCGCAAATTTTTAAACAACTTTTAATGGTTGGCGGATTTGAAAGATACTATCAAATCGCAAAATGTTTCCGTGATGAAGACTTAAGAGCAGACAGACAACCTGAATTTACTCAAATTGATATGGAAATGTCATTTGTTGATCAGGATAATGTTATTGAAGTAACAGAAGGTGTAGTTCAAGCAGCATTCAAAGAAGCAGGTATTGAGGTTAAACCTCCATTCAAAAGAATAACTTGGCAAGAAGCGATGGATAAATACGGTTCCGATAAACCTGATACAAGATTTGGACTTGAACTGTTTGATATCGGCGATATTATTCTTGAATCTAATTTTGATATAGTTAAAAACACACTACTTAACGGTGGTATCGTACGAGGTATAAAAATCGAAGGCGGTGCTAAGTATTCCAGAAAAGATATTGATGATATTACAAAACTGGCAGTATCTTATGGTGCAAAAGCACTGGCAAATATAATTTATCAAGAAGACGGAACCGCAAAATCTCCTGTTCTAAAATTTGTTACAGAAGAACAAGCAAAAGCAATCCAAGACAGAGCAGGTGCAAAAGCAGGTGATATTATATTCTTTGTTGCTGATAAGCCAAAACTTGTTTATGATGTAATGGGCAGACTCAGATTATACTTCGGTAAAAAATTAAATCTTATAAATGAATCGGATAACGCATTGTTATGGGTAGTTGACTTCCCAATGTTTGAATGGTCAGATGAAGAAAACAGATTTATGGCAATGCACCACCCATTCACTTCTCCTAATTTGGAAGATTTGGATAAATTAGACAGCGGAGATTTAGGTAATGTTAAATCAATCGCTTATGATATTGTATATAACGGAACAGAATTAGGCGGTGGTTCAGTCAGAATCCACTCACCTGAAGTACAAAAGAAAATCTTTAAAGCATTAGGATTAACCGAAGAAGAAGCAACTGAAAAATTCGGATTTATGGTAAATGCACTACAATACGGTACACCACCACATGCCGGTCTGGCAATCGGTTTGGACAGACTTGTTGCATTGTTATGCAGAACAGAATCTATCCGTGACGTTATTGCATTCCCTAAAAATTCAGGGGCTAAATGTTTAATGTCTGATGCTCCGGGCGAAGCATCACTTCAACAAATGAGAGAACTTCACTTGAAGTCAACGGTTAAACCGCAAAAATAATTATTATGTAAAAAGGATTGGAAGCATAACCAATCCTTTTTTTTAAATTTGATAAATGCAGCATAATCAGGTTATGATTTAATCATAAAGGATTACAATAATAGGAGAATAATATATGGTTTTAGAAAAAATTAACTCCCCGGAAGATGTAAAAAAGTTAAATATATCAGAAATGAACGTATTAGCAGGAGAAATCAGACAGGGAGTTTTAGACAAAGTTAACACAATCGGCGGTCACATGGGACCAAATCTCGGAATTGTAGAAACTACTATTGCAATGCATTATGTATTCAATTCTCCTGTTGATAAATTTGTTTTTGATGTATCACATCAATGCTATCCCCATAAAATGTTAACCGGAAGAAAAGAAGGATTTACAAATCCTGACAAGTATTTAACATATACCGGATATACTGCTCCGGAAGAAAGTGCACATGATTTATTCAAAGTCGGACATACATCTACTTCAGTGTCACTTGCTACAGGGGTTGCTAAGGCAAGGGATTTGAAAGAAGAAAAATACAATGTTGTTGCATTAATAGGCGATGGTTCACTTTCAGGCGGAGAAGCCTATGAAGGGTTAAATAATGCTTCAACACTTAACTCAAATATTATTATAATCGTAAATGATAATGATATTTCTATTGCTGAAAACCATGGCGGTTTATATAAAAATCTCAAAGAATTAAGAGAAACAGAAGGAATGGCGGAAAATAATTTCTTTAAATCACTGGGATTTGATTACTATTTTGTAAAAGACGGTAATAATATTGAATCTTTGATAGAAACATTTAATAAGGTAAAAGATATTGACCATCCGGTAGTTGTGCATATATACACATTGAAAGGTAAAGGTCTTGCACCTGCGGAAACAAATAAAGAAGCGTACCACTGGTCATTACCGGGAGTATTAAATCAAAATAATTCAGCATCATCAACTTTTGAAGAAAGTTACACCTCTGTTACGCTTGATTACATTTCAAGAAAGACAAAAGAAGATAAAAGGGTCATTGCTATAAATGCCGGAACACCGGGAGTGTTTGGATATACACCTGAATACAGACACGAATTAGGGAAACAATACACAGATGTAGGTATTGCAGAAGAACATGCAGTTGCTTATTCGTCTGCACTTGCAAATCAAGGTGCAAAACCTATTTTAAGTTTTATGAGTTCATTTGTCCAAAGAACCTATGATCAACTATCGCAGGACTTGGCTCTTAATAATTCTCCGATAACAATGTTAATATATTGGGGAGGAATATCCGGTGCTGATGCCACACACTTGTGTACATTTGATGTACCGTTGATTTCAAATATTCCTAACATTGTATATCTTGCACCTACTAATAAAGAAGAATACTTAAAAATGTTAGATTGGTCTGTTGAACAAGATAAATATCCGGTTGCAATTAGAGTTCCTATGACCGAACTTGTTTCAACAGGAGTTGAGGATAGAACGGATTATTCTGTTTTGAACAAATTTAAGATTGTTGAAGAAGGCTCAAAAGTTGCAATACTTGGAGTAGGTAATTTCTTCTCTCTCGGAGAAAAAGTTAAAGATATACTAAAAGAAAAACTTGATATTAATGCAACTCTAATTAATCCTGTTTATATGACAGGTTTAGATGAAGAAATGCTTGAGGCTTTGAAATCCAATCATGATATCGTAATTACACTTGAAGATAATGTATTAGACGGCGGATTTGGAGAAAAAATATCAAGATATTACGGAAATTCTGAAATGAAAGTACTTAACTTTGGAGCAAAAAAAGAGTTTCCGGATAGAGTTTCTGTTGAAGCACTTTATAATCGTTATCATTTAACACCTGAATTGATTACAAAAGATGTTGAAAAACTTTTAAAAACCTTGAGCAGAATATAGTTCTAATGATTACAGTAGAAGATATACAAAAATATCGGGCATATCTTGGTTATTTAAACAAGAAACTCGGCGAAATCTTTGAAGAACAATCCCCTTATATATTTTGTAAGGCAGGATGTTCTTCTTGCTGTGAAAAAGGAGAATTTCCATTTACAGAAATTGAATTTGCTTATTTAATGCTCGGGGTACAATCTCTTGATAAGAAAACTTTATCAAAAATAGAAGAAAACATGCAGAAGATAAAAACGGATAAAAAACAATGTACAGATAAAAAATTTTTGCATGCCTGTCCGTTTTTGATAAATAAAAAATGTTCTTTATACGACTACAGAGGAATAATATGCAGAAGTCATGGTGTTGCATTTTTCAGTAAAGATAAAAAGTTGTTGGTGCCGGCATGTGTGGATGAAGGATTAAATTATTCAAATGTATATGACTTTGAAAAGCAAATAATATCTGATGAAAAATATCGATTGTCAGGCATTAAACAAGAACCGCTTGCCCACAATGTCGGAGTTCATTATCTTACAAAGAATGAAATGACAGAGGCAATAGGTTTAGATTTCGGAGAAATAAAACCTATGTGCGAGTGGTTTATCACTGAAATTTAACAAAATTGACAATATAACCATGACGATTTACAATTAATAATTGTAAAGTTTTTTTACACAAGTAGCAAAAAATTTTTTTTTAATACGTTATATAAAAGGATTTCAAAAAAAGATAACGTAAATATAAATAGAAAGAGAACCAGAAAGACAGGTTATTATGAACGAGATTAACAAACCAGAAGTAAATTATACACCGGCAATGTCAAAACCGGTACAACCGGAAAATAAACCGGAAAATAAACCGGAAAATAAACCGGCAGCAGAAAATGCACAACCAAAAGATTATAAAGAAGCAGCAGCAGCACCTGGTGCTGAAGCAGCAGGTAGAGCAATGGTTGCTATAAACAAAACAAATAAAGCAGATAATATAGAAAATGATGTTCAAAAGATTATTGATAATCCAAAACTTTTAGATCAATCAGATGCTTTATTTAATGCAGCAGAAAAAGCAGGTGTTCAATATCCTGCAGCAGCAAGTTTTGCAACCTCTGAATTAGGCTAGTTCAGAATATAAAGTTTTACAAAAAAGAGGATGACTAAAAAATCATCCTCTTTTTTGATTTAAAAAATTGAGGGATATAAACCCTTATTTTTTTGTTTTGTATTGTTTGTTTTTGTTTTATTATATTTTTATCAGGTTTATGAATAGGGAGAAAAAGATGAAAAAAGTATTTACTATCGGAAGTGCTACAATGGATGTTTTTGTAGAGAGTGATGCGGCTAATATTGTATCAGTTTGTACAAAAGACAAAAGTTCAGATTTTATGAGTTATCCTTATGGAGCAAAGATAGATATGTCAAATTTTTCATCTAATGTCGGAGGCGGTGGAGTTAATACCGCAATGAATTTTGCGACATTGGGTTACGACACATCCGCTATTTTTAAAATAGGAGATGATATTTATTCATCAGGGATTTTGAATGCATTTAAGAAAACAAAAGTCAACTTGGATAATATAGTTCAGGATAAATCATTATCTACCGGTTTTTCAATTATACTTGTTAGTTTTCAAGGAGATAGAACAGTTCTGGCAAATCGTGGTGCAAATGCATTGATAACAATCAAAGATATAAATTTTGATGCACTAAAACAGGCTGATTTATTGTATATTGCTCCGTTGAACGGAAATTCAAACAAGGTACTTGAGCCGATTGTAAAATTTGCTCATGAAAATGATATCAGAGTTTGTTTTAATGCAGGAACAACAAGTTTGAAAAAAGGGTTTAAAGATATAAAGAAAATACTGTGTACCTCAAATGTTGTTGTAATGAATAAAGATGAAGCAATGATGTGTACAGGTGTTGAAGTCAGACCTGACACAAAAACAGAATATTTTTCAAAAGAAATTATACATCCTGATATAAGAACAATGCTAAAACAATTAAAGGTTACCAATTATCAAGTTATTGTTATAACAGACGGCAAAAAAGGTGCTTATGCATATGATGGCAAGAAATTTTATTTTTGTCCGACATTCCCTTCTGATGTTGTTTCTACACTTGGGGCGGGAGATGCCTTCGCTTCAACTTTTTGTGCGGCACTGGAAAGAACCAATATTGATATAGGAAAATCTTTGATGTACGGTTCTGTTGTATCAGCATCAGTTGTTTCAAAATTTGGTGCTACCGAAGGTCTAATATCTTTTGATGACGTTGAAAAATGTCTTGCTCAAAATCCTGATTATACATATTTTGAGGCATAATATGAATGAATTAGATATAATTTCTCCTAATATGTTGAAACTATTCTATGATTGTCCTGCAAAATTTTATTACAGGTATATAAAACAGATTCCTATACCAATGTTGGATAAAAACTTTACTACGGGTAAAAATATCCACGCTATCGCTTCTTATTATTTGAATAAAAAGCAAATACAAAAATTTGAGAACGCTCTAACGGAAAAAGAGTCTTTGTTATGGAAATATTTAAAATCCGTTAAATATTTTAAATATGAAATTGTCGGGGTCGAAGATTATATATCAGGAACAATAGGTGGTTATCGAATTGGCGGAAGAATGGATGCGATTGTGAAATTCAACAAAGATTATTATATTTTAGATTATAAAACCGGTGGGGTAGAACCTGAGATGACTTATGATTTTCAAACCATGGTTTATCTTCTTCTTGTAGATAAAATCGCTGAAGATTATGAATCACTTAATTTTGTTTATCTTGATTTAAAAAATAAAAACGAAGTAAGTATTCATTTTTCAGAAGAATTAAGAAAAGAATATCAAGAAAAACTTATTTCAATTTGCGAAAAAATGTCACAATTTAATATAAAAGAGTTTATTAAAAAAGAAAACTGCCGTTGTGAATATTCGAAACTATGTCAAATTAATATTTATTAGGGGTATTTTTGTGAAACCTTGATTCATCCATCCAGCGTTTACCTTTAGCGGTTGTGTCGAAATGAGCCAAGTTCATTCCCCAAGAATTAATTCTAAATGTTGCATCAGGGAATAAATATGCTCTCATATTTTTATCCTCATTTGCAATATATAATCGAGTAATTGCATTCTCGTTAGGAGCAGGATGAGTTTCAAGTACAAATTTTGTGTTCTCTGAAACGTAATAACATTTTACACGACCTCTTGTTATTTGACCGTTTTCAAGATAAGGACGTTCTGCCACATTTTCTTTACCTACAATATTTGTTAAGATTTCATCAAGTCCTTCGGGATTAATTTTTTGATTTTTATAATCTATACCCATTTTTTGCATATATACTCTTATCTGAGAGCATATTTCAGGTATGGCATTTTTTTGGTAAGTTCTTTCAGGTTTATGGGAGTTTTGCACGGAGTGTTTTTTCTTGTTTTTTGGTATTTCTTTTTCTTCTTCAATATATTTTATTTTTACTTCATCTGTCCTTGTTGTGTAAGGAGAATAGTTGTAATTTAATGATGTTTTATTGTAATTACTGTTTATGATTTCTGTTTGTAAACAAGTGTGCTGTGGAGCAGTCGTTGTTGTTT
The DNA here is from genome assembly GCA_902767275.1 of uncultured bacterium. Classification (GTDB taxonomy): domain Bacteria; phylum Cyanobacteriota; class Vampirovibrionia; order Gastranaerophilales; family Gastranaerophilaceae; genus UBA2883. Next base: position 42,444 of record CACXGY010000006.1, read on the forward strand.
TTGTTTGGATAAAATCATAAGATTTGTTTGAAATTGTTTTAGAATTTTTACCATGTTTTATCAAATGGTACAAACCGAGTGCTGCTATACAAGTTAAACCGATTCCTGTAATCATATAACCGGTTTTATTCTGGTTTTTGTTATCTGATTTGTTGGATAGTTCAGAGATTATCGGTTTTGATATTTGATTATATTTTTGTATGTTTGACATTGATGAAATCGAATTATACATTCAAATACACCCTCATTATCCACATTTAAATAATAATTATGAATATATTTTTTTGCTCAGAAAAAAGTTTATTTTTACATATCTTAAAAAAGTTAAAAATTTGAATTTAAGGATTATATGTTACAAAGTATTGCAGTTTTTGTGCATGAAAATATTTTAATAGCAAATATCCGGCAGAAAAATACTTATTATAAATATAATATTGTGTGATAGGAGTAATTATATCCATGTTTAGCAAGGAATTTATGCGTTATTTATTGAACTATGAACCTGATGGTTACGAAACAAAGAAAGTAGAAACGGTAAAAGAAATAGAATTTAAAAATAATAACGGCGGGAGATTGGCAAAAGTATTTTTATCGGTAAATACTAAATAGCAAAAAATTTTTTCAGACTACTTATAAAAGTATGTCAATCAACTTTACAGCGACCCATAAGTTAACAACAGCAATCCCAAAATATTCGAATAATGAATATAAACCGGAGATAGTTGCTGTTGTGGAATTAGATAAACATAATCCTGATGATAAAATTTCTTTATATGCAACGGCAGTTGATTGGACTCAAAAAGGTGCTGAGTTTGCCTTCAACATTTTTCATGAAACAGAAAAACCGACAGTATTTGCAGATTTATGTGCGGAACATTTTTATGCATTAACAACACAAAAAGATGATTTTGAACATCTTGATTATAATAAAACTCTCGGACTAATGATGTTCGGAGAATCTAATCTGGATAATAATGAGATAATATGGCTTCAAGGCAAACCCGGAACAAACAAAACAAAACGAGAAACAAATCGAGAGTATAAAAATGTCGGAAAAGCACTGATTGATTATGTAAAATACGAATATTCCGATAAACCGATAGAAGTTCAATCCGCAAATTCAGCAATAGAATTTTATAAAAAAAACGGATTTAAACCACTTTCTAAAAATTCACCTTGTACGCTAATATATAACGTATAAGGAAAAAATAGAAAACTTTATTAAAAGAGAACTTCTTTTACAAAATTTATGTTTAAGGTAGAATATAACTATAGTACAGAGAGAAGTGATTCTGTTTAATACAGTAATGAAGGAGGTAAAATGAGTCATATTCAAGTTACGTCGGAAATTGCCGAAAAATGCTGTGTAAAACGCGGTGTGAAAGGTTCTCCGGCTCCGATTCCTCAAGAAGGAGAATGGACAAAATGTAAAGAAATAAAAGATATTTCAGGTTTAACACATGGTTGCGGATGTTGTGCTCCACAACAAGGTACATGTAAATTGACCTTAAACGTAAAAGACGGTATTATCCAAGAAGCATTAGTTGAAACAATCGGATGTTCAGGAATGACTCATTCGGCTGCTATGGCAGGGGAAATTCTTCCGGGAAAAACTATTCTTGAAGCATTAAATACTGACTTGGTTTGTGATGCTATCAATGTTGCTATGAGAGAATTGTTCTTACAAATCGTATATGGTAGAACTCAAACCGCATTTTCAGAAAACGGACTTCCTGTTGGTGCAGGATTAGAAGACTTAGGTAAAGGATTATGCTCAATGTGTGGTACAATCCACTCAACAAAAGACAAAGGTGTAAGATACCTTTCTTTGACTGAAGGATATATTCTTGAACTTGGTTTAGACAAAAATAACGAAGTTATCGGTTATAAGTTTGTAAACTTAGGGAAAGTTATGGATGCTATTAAAGCAGGTAAAGATCCTAAGGAAGCGTATGAATCTAATATCGGTACTTACGGCAGATATGCAGATGCTGTTAAGTATATCGATCCTCGTAAAGAATAGGGGTAAATATATATTGTTAACCTGAACATGTTTTAGGGTCTTATTATGACAAGATGTTAAAACAAATTCAGCATGACTGTACAAAATAAATAGAAAAGGGAAAATAAAATGGCAAAATTTGAAGGACAAGATAGACGTGAGGCTACTCTAAAGAAAGTTTTACCTGAATACGGATTCAAATCTTTAGATGAAGCAAGAGAATTATGTTTATCAAAAGGAATAGATGTTGATGCAATAGTAAAAGGTATTCAACCTATAGCATTTGATAATGCATCATGGGCATATACATTAGGATGTGCCATTGCAATCAAAAAAGGTATTACAAACGCAGCAGAAGCAGCAGAAGCAATCGGATTGGGATTGCAAGCATTTGCAGTACCGGGTTCGGTAGGTGACAGCCGTAAGGTTGGTATCGGACACGGTAACTTGGGTGCAATGTTATTGAGAGAAGAAACAAAATGTTTCTGCTTCTTAGCAGGACACGAATCATTTGCTGCTGCTGAAGGTGCTATCGGGATTGCAAGAAATGCTAATAAAGTTAGAAAAGAACCTTTAAGAGTTATATTGAACGGTTTAGGTAAAGATGCCGCTTATATAATTGCTCGTATCAATGGTTTTACAGCAGTTGAAACAGAATACAATTACAAAACAGGCGAATTAAAAATCGTTAAAGAAACAGCATTCTCAGACGGTGAAAGAGCAAAAGTAAGATGCTACGGTGCTGATGATGTATCAGAAGGTGTTGCGATTATGATAAAAGAAGGTGTTGACGTATCTATTACAGGTAATTCAACAAACCCTACAAGATTCCAACACCCTGTTGCAGGCACATATAAAAAATGGGCAATTGAAAACGGAAGAAAATATTTCTCTGTTGCATCAGGCGGCGGTACAGGTCGTACATTGCACCCTGATAACGTTGCGGCAGGCCCTGCTTCTTACGGTATGACAGATACAATGGGAAGAATGCATGGTGATGCTCAATTTGCAGGTTCATCATCTGTACCTGCTCACGTTGAAATGATGGGCGTTATCGGTATGGGTAACAACCCTATGGTTGGTGCTACAGTTGCTTGTGCGGTTGCTGTTGAAAGTGCTATGAAGGCATAACAATAAGTTACTAAAATATCAGACACTTAAGCACTGAGAAAAAATTAAAAAAGATGCGATGAAATAAAAATATTCGCATCTTTTTTATTCGAATTTTAATTTATTATTTTATTCCTGAGAAATAATAGAAATAAATTCTTCCGCTATTTTAGAATTCCATTTTTTGTCAATATCTTCCCGAATATGTTTTATCGCATCATCTTTTGTCATTGCTTTTCTATATGGTCTTGCTTCAATCATAGCGAAATAAGAATCTATAATAAGAACCATTTGCGAACACAACGGAATATCAGTACCTGATGTTTTTCCTGGATAACCGGTTCCGTCCCAATTCTCATGATGATGTTCAATTATCGGAATAACGTCTTGAACAACCGATATAGGTTTTAAAATTTCTTTAGCAGCAATAACCGGATGAGTTTTTATCAATGTTTTTTCGTCATCAGTAAGCGGAGTACGCTTTTGCAAAATATCTTTAGGCAGCATCATGTTTCCGATATCATACAACAAAATCGCAACTTTTAATTTATCCGTATCCTCTTTTGATAATTCAAATCTCTTTGCTAAAAGATTCGCCGTAACAATTTTATCTTTTGCAGAGCCTTGCTTATGATTAGGATTATATAATTTTGATAACATATCAGATACTGTATAAAGAGCATCGTGATCGACATCTAATTTACACAACATTTTATTCATTCTTTCGGAAACGGACTTGTCAATCGGCATTTTTTTGTTTTTCAAAATTTCGACAAAGGAATCAATCGCAATATCTTGCCATGATTCTAAATCATCAGGATTTGCGAGAGTAACTCTGTTTCTGCCATTTTTCTTAGAAGAATACATAGCCTGATCAGTCAATTCCATAAGTTCGTTCAAATTATTAGAATGTTCGCCGAATGTAGCGACACCAATACTTGCAGTTATATGACCTATAATATCCAATTTAACTTCTTCAATTGCTTTTCTAATTCTCTCTGCCGCAATCAACCCGCCATTATGATCAACTCCCGGCAATAATATATTGAATTCTTCACCGCCCATTCTTGCTGCAATATCTATTGAACGTGCATTCGTCTTTAAAACCTCCGCTACTGCTTTAATAGCAATATCGCCGCACGAATGACCGAACTTATCATTAATTTGTTTTAAATGATCCAAATCCAAACCAATAACCGTAAAATTTTGTTTTTGACGTTGAGCCCTTAAGACTTCTTTTTGTGCTTCTTCTTCAAAATATCTTCTATTTTTTAAACCTGTTAAACCGTCTGTAATTGCTTGTTCTTTAACGGTTTGGAACAAATCTGCAATTGTTATTGCCAATTCTATTTGTTTTGCAAAGAGTTTTAAAAAGTTTAATTCTGCTTCTTTTGCCTCAGGTCTGGAAGAATATACAACCAACGATGCAAAATGTTTTCCGTTACTTCTTAATGGAATTAAAATATAAGAAATCATCCCTGATTTTTGTATAAAGTCACGCACTTTTTCTTTAGAAATATCAGGAAATATATAATCAACAGAAAACATAACATCTTTGCTCTGATATATTTTATTATTATTTATATGATAATCAACATCTTTATCATCCCGCCAACGTAATCTTGATTCATACAAAGGTTTCCCTAACATTTCGGTAATATGTTCCGAAACGGGGCATCTTGATTCAGCCAATAACTCCAAATATGGGCCTTGATTATCGACTTTTTTCTTCACAATACAACTAAACAAATACCCTAATTCGCCCTGTAAACTGTTAACAATAGAATCCAAAACATTAGCCAAAGGCTGAGAAGAATTCATCATTTCCCATATATGCTGAACCGTAACAAGCCTCTGATTGGCAACTTCTAATTCTAATGTACGTTCTTTTATTTCTGCTTCCAGTTGAATATTTTTTTCATATACCTCCATTAAATCTTTTCTTGAGGTATATATGTTATTTTCTACTTGATCAAGCCTATCTCTGAAATTATTAATTTTGTCCCAAAAACCCATTAATTATCCTCGTAAGGTATTGACTCATTGTGTATATGATTATACAACATTTTTTCTTACAAAACAACAAAAATTGAAAAATTGAAAAATAAAAATGTTTAAGATAGTATTGAACTATAGATAAAGAAGGAGAAACTAATGGGAAACAGAATAGGTATAGACGTGGGCGGAACAAACGTTAAGATAGCCTTAGTCAATGATAAAGGAAGTATAATATATTCAAACTCTATTCCTACTCGTGCAGAAATGGGATATGAATACACAATTAACAATATGAAAGAAGCAATCTATGATTTGTTAAAAGAAACAAAAACAGATGCAAAAAGTATAGAAGGTATGGGATTTGGATTTCCGGGACAAATAGATTGTAAAAACGGAGTAGTAAGACTGGCACCAAATATTCCCGGCTGGGTAGATGTTCCAATCGCATCTATTATGGAAAAAGAATTTGGAATTCCTACAAGAGTTGATAATGACGTTAGATGTGCGGCTTTAGGCGAATTAAACTTTGGTGCAGGTATAGGTTGTGAAAATTTGATATGTATAACTGTCGGAACAGGTATTGGCTCCGGCTTAATTATAAACGGTAAACTCGTTCGAGGTGCAAGCAATGCTGCGGGAGAAATCGGTCATATCAAACTTGATATTTCAGGCGGGCCATTATGCGGATGCGGCGACAGAGGATGTTTAGAAGCCTTCGCATCAGGGCCAAGCATTGTTGCTATGGCTGAAGAATATATTAGAGGCGGGAAATCAACAAAATACCGTGAACTGGCAAACCCTGATATTACACCTTATATTGTTTCTGAAGCAGCAAAACAAGGTGATCCTGTCGCAAAAAGAATTTTTACGATAATAGGAGAATATATCGGAGTCGGGCTCGCAAGTGTAGTCAATTTACTTAACCCTGAAAAAATTATTATCGGTGGTGGAGTTGCTGCAGCAGGGGATATTTTGATGAACCCGATAAAAGAAACTCTGGTTAAACGTGCAATGCCTATTGCCGGTTCTACAGTTCAAGTTGTACCGGCTCAATTAGGTAATACTGCAGGTGTTATTGGGGCAAGTTTATTGATTAAATCATAAAAAGATTATCACTAATCGGGAAATGACTATTCATTTCCCGATTTTATAAAAAAAGGATAAAATGAGATTAGATAAATTTTTAAAAGTATCAAGATTAGTAAAACGAAGAACCGTTGCCAATAATATATCTGAACTTGGCAGAGTTTTTGTCAACGGAAATATCGCTAAACCTGCAAAACAACTAAAAATTGGCGATATAATTTCTATAGAATACGCGAACAAAACTATCAACGCAAAAGTACTTATTATCCCTGAAGGAAATGTTCCTGTACAAATGGCAACAACATTATACGAAATTATAGAAGATATTTAATTAAATAATTGTCATATTATTATGAGCGATACCGAGCAACAATCTAAAGGTCATTTTTTCTTCTTCGCTCATTCCTTCTTGTAATTGGTTGTCAGTTGCTTCAAATATCAAATCCATTTCTTGAACAATTTGTTTTGCTTTATCAGTAAGCATAAGTTCTTTTCTTCTTGCATCTTTTGAAGAATCAAATCTTTCTATAAACCCGTTTTTCTCAAGACTGTGCATTAAACTTGTAACAGAAGAACCTTTAAGATTAAGAAACTCCTCTAAATCTTTTCTTTTTACATTCTTTTGACCTCGTATATTATGCTTTGATAAATACATCAAAATTCTTGCTTGTTGATTTGACAAGCCGTACATATTAAGACATCTGTCCTGCATATTAGCCATCAGATGTGCTATATTCCTTATAAAATAACTGCAAGAAGTTTCTTCGTCTTTCATTTATCTTCCGTTTCGGTTTGTGTATAATCCATTTTATAATGGATAAGAGTATTTCGTCAAATGAAATTAAAAATTATTCATAAATTATTATTTTATAAAAAACTATAGTAAATTATAAGTAAATTGAAGAACTTACTGTTTAACTTTTTTATTATCCCGAACCTTTTTATTTTTACCTTTATAACTTTTAAAAAGGAAATCATACTAATATTAACTTTTGTAAACATGTTTAAAAAAAAACGGACAAAATAGTCAATTCTTAAGAAAAAAAAGACTTTTTATAAATAAGTGTGTAATTTAATAGGTTACTTAGTAGTATGGTAGAAGTTAGAAATAATGTAAATATTAATTCATCAAATGCAGCACAAAACAGTGCAGCACTTGAATCAAGATTTGCAGAAGTTAAAAACAAACAAGGCTTCTTAGGTACTATTTGGAACGAAGTAAAAGAAGCAACAAACACAGGTGTTAGTGAATCAGATTGCGAAAGCATGTTGCTTAAATATAAAAAAGGCGAAGTTTCTTTTGATGAAGCAATTGAATATATAAATTCTTATGAACAAAAACAAGACAGTATGTCTGATTTAGGAGCAAATATTATAACCGGTATTGGTGCAATCGCATTAGCAACAGCAGCAGCAGGTTCAGGTCCAATCGGTTGGGCATTTGCTTTAGCAAAAGGTGCTCCTATCGGTGCTGCTATCAAATCTCTCGTTAAATTTGTTGACAGAGCAACTAACAATACTAAAAATGATGAATTTGATATGAAACAAATTGCAAAAGATGCAATCTCAGGTGCTGTAACAGGTACAGCAAGTGCAGTTTCATCAGGGGTCGGAATCGGAATTAAAGCAGGTAAAATTGGCGTTTCTGTATCAAACGGAATCAAATGCGGTGCTGAATGCGGTGCTATTGCAGGGGCTACAAGTTATATTACAGATACTGCTTTAGATAAAGATAAATATTTCAATATTCAAGATTTAGTAAAAAATACTGCTGTTTCCACTTTCGTTTCAGGAACAGTCGGCGGTGTTGTAGGTGCAGGTATGTACGGTTTATCAAGCAATGTCGGTAAAGAAACTTCTAAAACTTTAACAAGAACAATCGTTGATGATTCAACTGCAAGTTCTTCAAGAAAAGTTTTAGGCGAAGCAGAAAGAAGTGCAATGGCTATTGCTTAATTATTCGAACGAAGTTGAGAGATAAAATGATTTAACCTTTCCATCGCAAGTTTTAGTTTGTCGATGGAATATGCATACGAAATCCTTAAAAACCCTTCTCCGCTATTGCCAAATGCTGTACCGGGTACGGCAGCAACGCGTTCTTCTTCGAGAAATCTTGTTGCAAATTCCTCACTTGTCATTCCAAATTCTTTTATACAAGGGAACACATAAAATGCCCCGTAAGGCTCAAAACATTCCAAACCCATTTCTTTAAAAGATTTCAATAAAAATCTGCGTCTTTGGTTATATGATTCCCTCATCATATCAACGTCTTTATCCCCGTTTTTTAATGCATCTATTGCTGCATATTGGCTTATTGTAGGAGCACACATAATTGCATATTGATGAATTTTTGTCATTTGTTTAATGATTTCTTTCGGGGCACAAGCATAACCTAATCTCCAACCGGTCATTGCATAAGATTTTGAGAATCCATTGATTAGTATGGTTCTTTCTTTCATTCCGTCAATTCCTGCTATTGAAAAATGTGTACCTTTATAAGTCAGTTCACTGTATATTTCATCCGACATAACCATAATATCTTTTTCAATAACTACTTTTGCAATCGCTTCAAGGTCATTTTTACTCATTATTGCACCGGTAGGATTATTAGGATACGGTAAAATTAAAACTTTTGTTTTGTCGGTTATTGAAGATTTCAATTCTTCAGGTGTTAATCTAAACTCGTTTTCTGCTTTCAAATCAATAACTACAGGATTCCCGCCTGCAAGAATTGTACACGGTTCATACGAAACATACGACGGTTGAGGAATAATCACTTCATCTTGAGGATTCAAAATTGCTCTTAATCCGATATCTATTGCTTCTGAACCGCCGACAGTTACTAATACTTCTGTATTCGGATTATAATTCAATCCTTGACGCCTATTCAAATAATTACATATTTCAACACGCAAATCTTTTAAGCCTGAATTAGAGGTATAAAAAGTTCGTCCTTTTTCAAAAGCATATATACCCTCATCACGAATATGCCATGGAGTTTCAAAATCAGGTTCTCCGACTCCCAATGAAATAACATCTTTCATTTCACTGACTAAATCAAAAAATCTTCTTATCCCTGACGGTTTTATATTGATTATTTTATCAGAGAGAAAATTTCTCATGGAGTTATAACCTCTCTTTTATCTTCGTGTTTTTTATTCAAAATAGTTCCGTGATCTTTATATTTTTTAAGAATAAAGTGTGTTGCAGTACTTAAAACGCTTTCCAGCGTTGAAAGTTTGTCTGACACAAAACCTGAGATTTCTTTCAACGATTTTTCTTCTATGGTTACGAGCAAATCGTATCCGCCGGAAATCAAGTATACAGAGCGAACTTCAGGATAGTTATATATTCTCTCGGCAATCCTGTCAAAACCTTGTCCTCTTTGCGGAGTTACTCTGACCTCAATCAAAGCAGTTACTTTTTCTAATGAGGTCTTTTCCCAGTCAATAAGAGTATGATATCCGCAAATAATATTTTCTGTTTCCATTGCTGCTATTTCGTTTGCTATTTCAATTTCTTCAACTCCTAAACGTGCAGCAAGTTCTTTCATATCTATTCTGCTATTTTTTTCTATTATTGATAATAATTCTTCTCTCATCAGTTTTCCTCTTTTTTGAAATAGATTATATTTCTATTACATAATAACACACTTATTATAAACAATACTAATAAAATCTTTGATATCTTCTCCGAGAGCGACACAAAATTCGGAATTGTTATAACCTAATTGTTGAAGATGTTTAACTTCAATAGGCGGGCCTGCCGGTGTAGTGCGTGCAGGATTTTTAGGGTTTGAAATCACTCCTGTTGCCCTAAGAATAGGGATGTGCAACTCATTTTTATATACTTCATATTGAGTTATTCCATTTGTTATGATGCTTACTCCGTTAGCACATACTCCCCTTTGCATAGGGGCATTGTTTGCTCTGACCTCTTTTCCTTTTTCTTTCGGAAGATTCTTTCTGACATCGTATTCTGAGTTAAATTCTCGTTCTATAATATTCCCGAAATCTTCAGATTTAGTTTGAACTACAGGTTTTAGAGTATCAATAACAAATTCTAACAAGTGATTTTCTTTTGTATTGTCCCAATTCAGATTAAAGCGAAGAAATGGAGAGTTTTTATCAAGGCTGACTTCTACATCAAGAATATCACCAATATCAATTTTTATTCCTAACACAGAACGGGTTTTACCTTCTGTGATTATACTTGACGATAATATTTTACCGACAATTCCTTTGTCTGTTTCTTCGTATCCTGTGTTATAACTATCGCCGTTATCTTTATAATCAACAAATTTACAAACTTTATTTCCTATAATGATATCTCCGTTTTCGACTTGTAAAAATATGTTTGAGTTTCCTATACAGTTATCGGTAATAAAAACATCTGTCTGCGTATCATCAATTGAGATATCGTGCAATCCGCAAGGGGCAGACTTAATCGGAACACAATATGTATAAATATTTGTATAATCTTCTGTTATCGGAATTTTTTGAGTATCCGCTAAAAGATTTGAAGGAAAACCTTTTTCAGTCTTTATAATTTGATACGGATATTCTTTTTCAGACTTGAATTCAAGTGTTCCGTTGAATTGCTTGTCAGAAAGATTTAAAATCTTAGTATTATTAAATTGATTCTTAAATTTTAATTCTTCAATAATATTCTCGGATATCTGCAGTATTTTTTTGTATCTTGATATATTTTCAAAATGAACATCATCCGTTGAACACCCGCAAATACTATCATGTGCTTGATTTTTGAGGAGCAGTTTATATGCATACTCAATTAAGTTAGAATATTCCTTTTCATATCCCAGTTCAATAACGGCATCTTGTGCAATTTTTAATTTATAACTTGCCTCAATATTATATTTTTTTATATCTAATCTTGAGGAATAACAACCTTCTAAAATAAATGTTGTTGAATTATCTCGTAATTCTCCTGAAATTTTGTATTTTGAAAAACGATCTTGTACATAATCAATATAATCAAAAATTGAGCCTAAATTGATTTCATAATTATCCAGAAGTTTATTTATTTCATTAATTTGCTGAGTCAGACTTGTTTCAACTCCAAGATGATCCGCCCCAATCGGTAAAAGTAATATATCGCCTGATTTTTCTGATATTTTATCTAAATTATTTTTCAAAAATTCTGCTTTTTTTTCAATACTCCAAGGTGCAGAAAATACGTCATTAAAATATCCACGAACGAGATTTATTGTTTTTATAGATGTATTATTGTATTCCCATTCAAATTCAGCCGGAACATCTCCAACACCTCTCCATACAATAGCAGTATTTATATCAAACTCTTTTAATATTGGGATTGTTGATGCACTATGACCAAAAGTATCAGCAAAATATCCGACATAATCAGAACAACCGAAATACTTTGAGATTTTTATTCCTATTTCAAGATTTTTTCTAAAACAATTCTCATCAGTCAAAAACTCATCTGCAAGACAATAAAACGGTCCTATAAAAAGTTTTTTATCTTTAATAAATTGTTTTATTTGAGATTCTTTCTCCGGTCTAATTTTAAGATAATCAAGTAATGCAACTGTCTGACCGTCAAAATAGAAAGACGGAATAAGATTTTTGTCAAGCATATCAAGGACATTGTCAAATGCTCGTAATAACCTCATTCTAAAAATTTCAAACTCTCTATACCATTCTCTGTCCCAATGAAAATGGACATAACCGATAACTTTTTTCTTCATAATTAAGTCTATTTTATCAAAATTTGCAGGGTGTGTCTATAAATTTTACTTGTTTGGTTTTAAAATTTGCAAGTTTCTTGTTTCAGAAAGAGTTTTTCTGGCATCGCATAAAATTTTTCTGTTTTCATCAGACAAACTCATACTGTTACACAATCTGTCAATAAATCCGTTATTTAATTTAACAGCCTTTTCAAAAGAGCCTAATTCTTCAAGAACACCTTTAACTTCAGATAGTTTATACCCGAAGGAACGTTTGGATTGGTAAACCATAGTATCACCGTTTTCCGCAGTAATAGGTTCTCCGCCCATTTCAAAATGGAGTTTAAATATTGATTTCAAATCTTGAAGTTCAGCCTGCATTGTAGTAACACTTTGTTGTATTCTTAAAAATCTTTCGAATAAGTAATCAATATTGTCTAATTGTTTAACTTGCCAGTCATATTTTTGTAGATAAAGTTTTTTCAGTTTCGGATAAGCAAGTGCAAGCCCCATTGTATCATCCATCGCTCTATGATGATTTTCCATAGTTACATTAAATTTTTCTGTTAAAGCAACAAGTCCGTGTGATTCTAAATCAGGACAGATTTCTTTGAACATTTGCTGAGAATCAATTCTTTCATTTTCGAATTTCTTTTTAAAAACTCGCTTATATGCTTCGTTAAGAAAAGAATGGTCAAAAATAGCATTGTGTGCAACTATAGGATATTCCCCAATAAACTCTTTTATAGCAGGTAAAATTTCTGCTTCGGTAGGAGCATCCGCAACCATATCTTGAGTAATACCGTGTACTGCAATACTTGATTTTCTGATGTGTTGTTCAGGATTTATAAGAGTTTGAAAAGAATCTTTGATTTTGCCGTTTTCTAATCTAACAGCGGCAAATTCAATAATTTTTTCTTTTGTATAATCTAAACCTGTCGTTTCGGTATCAAGTACAATTTCAATAACTTTTTTTCTTGGCATAATCTTAACTCTCCATAAGAATAATAGCACAAAAAATAAAGATATGCTATTATGATGATGAGTTTTAGATAAAAAGGAGAAAACCGATGCCAATTGATGTAACAGAACAAACATTTGAAAAAGAAGTTTTAAAATCAAATACTCCTGTAGTGGTTGATTTTGGAGCAAAATGGTGCGGACCTTGCAGAAAACTTGCTCCAGTATTAGAGGAGATTGAAAAAGAACTTGATAACAAAGCAAAAATTGTAAAAATTGATGCGGATGAAAACAGAGAAATATTGAAGCAATATTCTGTTAGCGGACTGCCTAGCCTGCTTGTTTTTAAAGAAGGCGAACCTGTTGAGAGAATGGTTGGTTTAGTTCCGAAATCAACAATAATTGCCAATATAGAAAAATATTTGTAAAATAGTATGTCAGTGAAAAAGAATTATGATTGTTAAGGCAGGGTTATTGATAGGTTTAATATTAACCGGTTCGGCAGGTGTTTATTTACATCGCCGAAATAATACTCTGCGAAAAAAAGTAAAAAAAATAACAGACTACCTTGGAGATATGGATGCTATTGCTAATTCTGTTCGTTACGGCAATTTGTCAGTTCGTGCGGAATCTTATTCATATAAGGAAACCGGTAAACTGACTGATAGTATCAACAGAATGATTGAAACTCTGAATGATAGAGAAAAAATGATTACCGAGTATCAATCGGAACTGACAAAGAAAAATAATTTTTTAGGCACATTATTGGATTCACTATCTGACGGAATATTGGTTTGTGATGAGAAAATGGTAATACTTGATGCAAATGCTAATATAAAAAAATGGTTGAACACAAAAAAGATAGAAAAATTGAAACTTGAAGATTTTATTATTGTTCCGGAAGATAAAGATATTGAAGAATTAGACAATGATGAAGTGTTTTTAAAAGGAATAAAAGACGAGTTTTATAAAGCAAGCACCCGAAAATTAGATACAAAGGAACATAACGGGAAATATATGATAGTGATATCCAATTATACTAATCAAAAAGAAATTGAATCGCTAAAAGAAGACTTCGTAGCGACTTTAACACATGATTTAAAAGTTCCTATTATCGCAGAGTCAAATATGTTGGAATTTTTCTTAAAAGGAAAGTTTGGAGAATTAGACGAAAAACAAATAGAAGCATTGAATACAATGAAGTCTTCTAACAATGAATTGTTAGAGTTAGTGCAAACAGTTCTTGACACATATAAAGTAAAAGAAGGAGAAATAGATTTAACCATTGAAAAAATATCAGTAAAAAATTTGTTAGAAGATATAGCAGATGAGTTAAATTCAATTGCTCAGAAGTCCAATAACAGGCTTGTTGTAAATGTAAAGACTGATTTTGAAATAAATATTGATTACTTACAATTCAAACGAGTAATGAAAAACCTCGTCAATAATGCTATTTTATATGGTAAACCTGATACAAATATAGATATCTCTGCGAAGCAAAAAGGAGAGTATGCATATCTTTCAGTAAAAGATTACGGAAAAGGGATAGCAAAAGAAGACATTGATAAAATATTCAATAAATATTTTTCAGCACATAAAAAATTTAGAAAAATAGGAACAGGTTTAGGTTTATATTTATCTCAAAAGTTAGTAAAAGCCCATAACGGTACGCTGGATGTAACCAGCAAAGAAGGAGAATGGTCTGAGTTTGTTATAAAACTTCCTTTGAAATAAATTCTAACATTTTTTCAAGAGCATGTCCTCTGTGAGATATAGAATTTTTACCTTCTTCAGACATTTCAGCGAGGGTAATATTATATCCGTCAGGCAGAAAAATCGGATCATACCCAAAACCGTTAGTTCCTTTTCTTTCGTATATTATTTGACCATGACATTCGCCTTTCGTTGAATGAATAATCTCGCCTGTTTCGTTAACCAGTGTCATGGAACAAACAAATTTTGCTTTTCTGTTATTCACTCCTTCAAGTTCGGAAAGAACACGCTTAATCTTAGCCTCTTGAGTTCCGGCATATCTGGCGGAGAATAATCCCGGAGCACCGTTGAGGGCATCAATACATAGTCCTGAATCATCTGCTAATGTTATTTTCCCTGATAGTTTTGCACCTTCTTTTGCTTTAATATACGAATTTTCTTCAAAGGTTGAGCCGTTTTCAATCGGATTAAACTCTTTAGGTGCAGGAATAAATTGAATGTTATCATATCCTAACGAAGTAACAATCGTATTTATTTCAAAAACCTTATGTTCATTGCCTGTTCCCAGTGTAATTTCTATTTTTTTCTTTTCCATTTTTATTTTTCCGTTTCTAAAATGTAACATTTATATTAAGATTTTATCAAAAACTTTTTTCATGTGTTTTATTTTGATATAATAGAAAAAATTTAACTATTCAAAAAAGTTTGAAAAGGATTAAAAACAACTATGACTAAATATGACACTGAAACAATAGTAATTAATGACCAACTAATAAAGAATACTTATTCAACAATACCGACAACAAAACAAGAAAGAATGGAGCATGACCTGTTTTATATATTTGAAACAGAAATGAAATCTTCCGATTCGATTATTTTAGGATATAAACCTGAAGTAATAAAGAGAATAGCAGCATTTTTGTCAGGTAAAATTAAACGTTCGGCATCAATCGGTATAGCAGGAGAGACTGCAAGCGGAAAATCGACAATAACGCTGGATATTATAGAAACGATTAATGCGTTTGCAACAGAGTATGATTCAACAGACATTATTACTCGTGTAAACACTGATGATTATTATTACGACAGATCTGATATGGTTAAAGCAGCCGGCAGTTTTGCGGAATTTGCTAAAAACTATGATTTGGATGTCCCTCAGGCATTGGAATTAGAATTGATGTCTGAACATATTAAACAATTACTTTCAGGCAATGAAGTATATCTTCCAAAATATGACATGAGCGGTACCGCTATCCGATATGATAATCATACACTTGCTAAACCTTCAAGAGTTATTCTCTCAGAAGGTTTATTTACGTTAACGGATAAAGTAAAAAGTGCGTTTGATTTCAAAATATACGTTGATATTCGTGAACATATCCAAAAAGAAAGATTTTATATCAGAGCAGAAGAAAGAGGACTTGGTTCATCGGCTGATTCTATATATAACAATGCTAATGAAAAAGCAAAAATATATATCAGACCTTGTAAAGAACACGCTGATATTATTCTTTCGGGAGAATCAGACAGAGCAAGATACAAACATTTTCTTAACAAAATTATTGCAATTGTACAAAGAGAATATTTTTCATAATCAGACGGTAATGTAAACTTAAATTTTCCGGATATTATCTGTTGTATTATATAGCAGAGTATTTTGTGTTTAATTAAATTATGAAATAATGATTTTATAAAAAAAATCATTATAGTATTAAGTAAATATAGTTAACCCTGACATTTCTCGACTAAACAGATGAAAAAAATGATTACTAAATAAAGAAAGTAACATATTATGCCGAAGAAACAGTAAAAATCAGGAGCCCCAGAGAGTGTATACTAACGGAATAAACAACTATACAAAAGTTCGAGAGGACAAACCGCAAATGTCCAGTCAAAACTTTGATTTTGACGGGGAGTCATTCTCTGATTTGATGGATAAAGAACAGCCGGCAGGAAAAGGACTAAGAGAAACCGCACAAGAATTAGCAGAAGATGACTCAATTTTATCAACTGATGAAGAAAACAGAGCGATGATAAAGCGTGGTCAACAAGATACAAAAGATGCCGCTCAAAAGCCACAATTAGCACAAGAAGCAGATCAGGCACGATTATTAAAACTGATGGATATGTCTAATAAGATAAACATGTCATCAATAAATATAACAAAGAGCAAAAAAGAACTTGAAAACACAGTAGGTCCTTCAATAGAAGATAATGACGAACCTGAGGATATAACTTCGATAGTTGCCAAAATGGCTGCTATTCGTGAAGATAACGAAAGTATTGAAAATGATGATGTTGAAACATCAATAAACATGGAAAAACACCCTGAAGATTTTGACGAGGATGAAAGACGTAATAATTCACAAGTTTTGTATGAAACAGAGGAAGAATTACGAGAAGATATGTCTATTTTATCGACAGAAGAAGAAAACCTCGAGATGGCGAGAAGAAATTCAAGGTTAAATACTTTGAGCGATGAAGATTATAAGACATCAGAAGACGATATGATGTTCTTAAATGAGATAGTTGCATTAAACAATCAAATTCATGTTGAGCAGTCGGATATAGTTGCAAATACACAAAATGTATTAAGTGCATTGATGAATCAAACAAAGACAATGGATAATTTTAACAGAATAAATTTGTCAGAATTATCATCTGATGATGTTGATTACATTATAGGAATGCTTCAAAACGGCGGTTCAAACTGTTCAGATTTCAGTGATGATAATAAAGAATTGGCTGTATTATCAGAAAAATTCCTTGCATTATTAAGAGATTCAATAATAAATAAAAAAGTTTTCAGAATAGATTTTGACAATCAAATTTCTGTCATTATAAGAATAAGTATAGAAGGAAAGTTAAGTGCAGAATTTTTAACAAATGATGAAGCAATAGAAACTTACCTAAAGAACAATCTACATGTTTTAAAAGAGAGATTTGAAGCATTAAACGTAGACTATGAAGAACTAACGTATAAAAACACTACAAAAGAGAGTTAAATAGAATAAAGGAGAGAATCAGATGTATGATTCGTATACAACCGCGATAAATGCACGTGTCGCAACAACACACTGGATGAACACACTAACAGAGAATATGACAAACATGTATTCTCCGGGTTATCGTGAAAACAAAATTAATTTCAACACCTTTTTGGGCGGAGCGGTTGTAGACAATCCGTTAAAGAATCAAGGGCAAGGAAAATCAACTCCTGGGACATCTAATGAAAATGTATTCTATGAAGGGAACGGATTTTTCATCACTCGAAATGATCAAGGGAAAATAATATATACAAGACTCGGAGAATTCACATTTGATTCAGAGGGAGTATATAGAGCAAAGAATGGCGATGCTGTACAAGGATATATCTTGAACGACAATGGTGAGATAATGGCAGGTACAAAACGTATAAGTCAGGATTTATACGAAGAAACTGCAATGAAAGGCGGAGCCCTAAGTATTCCAACTACCAATATAAAACTATGGATAGACCCAAATAACGGAAAATTTATGGGTAAATACGATGAATATGAAATAAAAGAAGACGGAACTATATATGGAAAAGCAGATAGCGGAAAACGTTCGGTTCCGTTATACAAAATTGCAACAGCAAATTTCCATAACAATAGCGGATTGTATGAAATAAGTGACGGAAAATTTGTGGAAACAGAAGAATCAGGGAAACCGGTAATAGGCAAAGGTCAAATCAGATCAGGCTTATTAGAACAATCCAATGTTGATTTCAAAAGTAATATGAGTGAATATCAACAAGCAAAAATGCAAATGGAATTAGTAAATGCATTGATTAAATCAAACAAAGAATTGCTTGAAGAAGCAATGAGATTAGTATCATCATAGAGGTAATAGATAACCTCAAAAGAATAGACAATCAGTTAAAAAGTGAAATACTTTTTAAACAGTTGTTGTTCTAAAAAAAGGTAATAAGTTAGTGTTAGTTAAACTCCATTTATCGGGAACAGAGATGTTCCCTTTATTTTTTTGCAACACAAAAAGGAATTATACAAATGCATAATTCCTCTTTCATAGTCTAGTTTTCAACATCATACAGGTAAAATCATTATCTCATACATTTGGACAGGATGTCCCTTATTACACACTACCTATCGGATGTTAGGGTTGCTTCACGGTTGGCTGACCCTTTGGTGGTTATAACAACATAATTCATCGTGGACACGACAATACACAGGCTGCAATTCACAATGACTAAAACTCATAAGAAAGCCGTGGCAAACAAGTTTAATTGCCGATAAAAATAAACTTACGTTAGTAATCAAACCCTTACACATATAAGAATTTCCCCAATCGTTTTAAAATTTCATTGTACGTTAACATGATTATACGCTTTTTTCAGTGTTTGTCAAACACTTATTATAAAAATCAGTGTTTATAAGGGTTTGAAGCCTTAACAAAGTTAACAAAGTTTGCTTGACAATAAATCTTGTTTTAGTACAATAGACTTATGTTCACAAGCCCCCATCGTCTAGAGGCCTAGGACAACACCCTTTCACGGTGTAGACAGCGATTCGAATTCGCTTGGGGGTACCATATAAA
>CACXGY010000007.1 GCA_902767275.1 uncultured bacterium
TTTGAACTTCAACCTGACAATGCCTATATTTCCGATATGAATGAGGAATTAATCAACCTATATCAAGTTGTTCGAGATAATGTAGACGAGTTGATTACAGACCTGCAAAAACACGATATTTCAAAAGAATATTTTATGGAAATTCGTAATATTGACCGTACAGAAGAATATAAAAGCTGGTCTAATGTCAAAAAGGCAAGCCGTTTTATTTATTTGAACAGAACTTGTTTTAACGGAATGTACCGAGTAAACTCAAAAGGCGAATTTAATGTTCCGTTTGGTCACTATAAAAATCCAAGAATAGTTGATGAAAACAATTTGATTAATTGCTCAAACTTATTACAAAAAACGGAAATTAAGCACGCTGATTTTTCTGAAATTCTAAAAAAAGTTAAAAAAGGCGATTTTGTATATTTCGATCCGCCGTATGTACCTTTGAGTGAAACATCAAGTTTCACCTCATATACAAAAGACGGTTTTGATATGGACATGCAATTCAATCTAAGAGATGTTTGCGATGAATTAAACTCAATGGGTGTAAAATTCTTGCTATCAAATTCTGATACAAAATTAGTAAATGAATTATATGAAAATTACAATATTAAAAAGGTTTTTGCTTCTCGTCAGATAAATGCAAATGCAGATGGCAGAGGTAAAATTACGGAAGTTTTGGTGAGGAACTATTAATGAAAAGAGATTTTAAGGAATGGTTATCGACTTTTAGACCTTGTATTTCAGACTATTGTTACTATGTAGATTTTGACAAAGTAAACAGTAATGTTGATAGTATTAAGGTTGAATTAAATATTTTAAATACATTGGTTGGATCTAAAAATATTGAAAAAGAATTTGAAAATGTTATTACAAAATATCCTGAAACACTAAAATGTATTCCTTTACTATTAGCAGTCAGAGCCAAAGAAATTTCCGTTACAGATGCAGATGGTGAGTATAATTTTTCTTTCAATAAATGTAATTATTCAATTGATGAATACAAGATGTTTATGCGTAAAACAAAGTTGTTCGACCTACTTGAAAATCATATTGTTAGTAACTTGGTGGATTATGCAACAGGAGTTGAAACCGGTCTTGATTCAAACGGAAGAAAGAATCGTGGCGGGCATTTAATGGAAAATCTTGTTGAAAGTTACATTCAAAAAGCAGGATTTATCAAAAATAAAAACTATTTTAAAGAGATGTATATACACGAAATCGAACAAAAATGGGGGATCGATTTATCTGCAATTTCTAATCAGGGTAAAATGGAAAAACGCTTTGATTTTGTAATTAAAACTGATAAGCAAATTTATGTAATTGAAACGAACTTTTATTCAAGTGGCGGTTCTAAACTCAATGAAACCGCAAGAAGCTATAAAACTCTTGCACAAGAAGTCGCTACAATAAATGGTGTAACATTTATTTGGTTCACAGACGGCTGCGGCTGGAACAGCGCAAGACATAATCTTGAAGAAACTTTTGATGTACTGGATACAGTTTATAATATAAACGACTTGGAAAATGGATTAATAGAAAGGATTTTATAAATGGCTCAAATAACACCAGAAGAAGGAAGTTTTAAAAAATTATTAAATCAAGATGTTGTATATAATGTACCAATGTATCAAAGAAATTATAGTTGGGAACAACAACATTGGGAAGATTTGTGGGATGATATATGCACTTTAATAGAAACAAAAGAATCTCATTATATGGGACCTGTAGTTTTTAAACAAATTAATTCCAATTCTTTTGAAATTATTGATGGGCAACAAAGATTTTGCACAATAACACTGATTGTAATAGCAACAATTAAGCTAATTAATGAGAGAACTGAGGAAGATTATAAATTAAGAGCCGCTATAATTGATGATCTTAAACGAAGATATATTGGTATTGAAACTCCATTATCAGCAAAAAGAAAATTACATTTAAATAAATATGATGACAGCTTTTTTGAGATTAATATAGTTGGTGGGCAAGAACCAACTCAAAAAGATAAGAATAAATTATTATACAATGCACTTTGTTTCTTCTATACAAAGTTAAAAGATTTTTATAAAGACATGAATTCCCAACAAATAGCTGAATTTATTGATAAATTTTTATTAGAAAACTTATCATTTTTCATTATAAGAGTTTTAGATGATGTTAATGCATATGTAATTTTTGAGACATTAAATGCAAGGGGGTTAGAATTATCAAATACAGATTTAATTAAAAATTATTTATTCTCACTAGTTCCACAAAAAGAAGAAAATTCTTTAGCACATATAGAAAAATGTTGGGGAAGGATAGTTGAGCTCGTAGGATATAAAAATTTACCCCAATTTATGAGATATTATTGGAATTCTAAATATAAATTTGTAAGAAACATGTATTTATTTAAGGAATTAAAAATAGAAATAGATTCTTATAAAAAAATTAATAAATTTTTTGAAGATGTTGAAAAAGCTGCAGAAGTATATGTTGCTTTATCTGACAAAGAAAATAAATATTGGGATAATTACCAATTAGCAGGAAAAGAAATAGAAGAATTAAAAATCCTTTCAAATGGTGTATTTAAAGTTTTAGCACTATCATGTGCAAGAAATTTGCCGAAAGAAATAGAAAATTGCTTAAAAATATGTAAAGTTATTGCATTTAGAAATATGATAGTAGGAAAAAACCCAAATGAATTTGAAAAAATTTATAGTAAAGTTGCAATCGACATAGAAAATAAGAGAATAAGCTCTTTTCGTCAAATAAAAACAGTTTTGAAAGAGTTTTACATTAGAGATGACGAGTTCAGAGATGCTTTTAAAAATAGAATATTAAAATATAAATCACAAAAGAAAATTATAAAATATATTTTATTAAATCTTGAAAAAGATGAAAGCAAAAATAACCATAAAGATGAAAATACTGTTTCAATTGAGCATATATTACCAAATCACCCTAATAATAATTGGAATAAAATTTTTAATAATAGAGCTGATGAGTTTATTGAACGAATCGCTAATTATACATTATTAACCACGAAAGAAAACAAAGATTGCGACGGACTTGACTTTAATGATAAGAAATTAATATATGCAAAAACAAAATTTCAAATAACAAAAAAATTATCACAATTGGCGGTTTGGAATATTAATGAATTAGAAGAATTACAGAAAAAATATGCAGAAAGAGCACAACATATCTGGCGTATAGACTTTAAGCAATAAGTTAGCTTGATTTTGATCTAACTTTGAGTGATGAATACGACACGCTAAAGGAGGTCGTATGGAAAAAGTTGGATTAAATATTACTCCAAAGGAGTTTAAGCAGTTAAGTAAGTGGTCAGAAAATATTTATAATACAGCGGTTGTTATTGATTATTTTGTAGCTAACCAACCGGAGATAGAAGAATGTTATAATCTTGCGCCAGTTGTTAAGCACCTGCGGAACGATGCTGATGTTTTAAATGCATTTTTTATTGATCACGAAAAAGATGTCGAAATTTAAATGCCGTTTAAAAGGTGTTTAATCGGTGTTCAAATCGTGTTCACAAATTTCTTTGTGAGTTATACCGAGAATTCGTTCCTCGATTTCTCTTATAACATTCGGTGTTAAACCTTTTGGCTTTTCCTCTTTAGATTTTTGTTTTTCACTTATCAATTCATCCTCGTAAGATTTAACCGGCCCAATCAATTTCAGTATTTTAGTAACGGCATAATACCTTGCAGGCTCGACTTTATCGTTATTCTCCATATCCTTCTCGATAGAATTTATTAAACTGCGGGTAAAATCATATAAATCCGAATGTAACGTTGTTTTAGTCCGAAGATATTCAGCTCTTTTGGTTTCCCAATCATCAGATTTTTTCCATCTGCGAAGCGTTCTTTCGTTCAAATGAAGTTGTCTTGCGATATCTTCTAATGACATAAATTTTTCAGCATAAAGTTTAAAGGCATCTTGCGCCAATGTTTGTTTTTTCATAGTTAACCTCGGGGTAAATAAAGTTTTGGTACACACAAGATAACTCTGTTTCGCAGAAACATCAAGTCCCAAATGTGTCCAAATGATACGATTTCAGGAATCCAAGTTGATATTTTATCTAAAAA
>CACXGY010000008.1 GCA_902767275.1 uncultured bacterium
TATAAAGATATAGTAAAAGCACTTTATAAAACTTTAAAAAATTATGGAAATTGAATATTTGATATATAATTATCATATGGACAGGCTTACTAAAGAACAACGACATAAGAACATGCAAGCTGTCAAAAATAAAGACAGTCAAATAGAAATTATGTTAAGGTCTGCTCTTTGGAATAAGGGGTATCGATACAGAAAAAACTACACAAAACTTGAGGGAAAACCTGATATAGTTTTATCAAAATATAAAACAGTAATATTTTGTGACAGTGAATTTTGGCATGGATATAATTGGAAAGTCCGTAAAAATGATATAAAATCCAACAAAGAATTTTGGATAAAGAAAATAGAAGGAAATATCAAAAGAGATAAAACCGTAAACAGAATTTTGAAAGAGCAAGGCTGGAAAGTAGTAAGGTTCTGGGGTAAAGATATTCAAAAGAATTTAGATAAATGTGTATATAAAATAGAAAAAGAGATAGGTGTTCTATGAGTGTAAATTTTGTAGAAAAGGAAACAAAAGAAAAAGAATTAAGTTCGGGGCAAATATTGTTGTTCAGCAAGAAAATGTTTTGTAACGGGAATATTCCTTTTCCCGCACAAAAAAATACAAAGTTTACATTTATAGATTTGTTTGCGGGTATTGGCGGAATGCGTATTGCTTTCCAAAATTTGGGTGGCAAATGTGTCTTTAGTTCGGAAATAGACGAACAAGCACAAAAAACATATGCAATTAATTTTGGTGACATTCCAGACGGAGATATTACAAAAATTAACGAAAATGAAATACCGGATCACGACATTTTGGTTGGCGGTTTTCCTTGTCAAGCATTTTCTATTGCCGGAAAAAGAGGCGGTTTTAATGATACAAGAGGAACATTATTTTTTGACGTTGCAAGAATAATTAAGGCAAAACAACCTAAGGCATTTTTCTTGGAGAACGTAAAGGGTCTAACTAACCACAGAGGCGGTAAAACATTAGCAACTATTTTAAATGTATTGAGAAATGATTTAGGGTATATTGTTCCGGAGCCGCAAATTATGAATGCAAAGAATTTTGGAGTACCGCAAAATAGAGAAAGAATTTTTATTGTCGGTTTTAGATCTGATTTGGGGATAAAAGAAGAAGATTTTGCATATCCAGAACCAACTGATACAACAAAAACTATAAGGGATATTATGGAAGAAAAACCCGTATCCGCAAAATATTATTTATCAACAAAGTATATTGAATGTCTTGAAAAGCATAAAGCAAGAAATGAGGCAAAAGGCAACGGTTTCGGATATGAAATAAAAGATTTGGACGGAATATCAAATACCATTGTAACCGGTGGTATGGGTAGAGAAAGAAACCTTATAATTGATAAAAGATTAAAAGATTTTACCCCTGTTACTCATATTAAGGGGGAAGTAAACAGAGAAGGTATTCGCAGAATGACACCGAGAGAATGGGCTCGTCTACAAGGATTTCCGGATAATTTCAAAATTGAAGTTGCGGATGTAAGTGCATACAAACAATTTGGAAATTCTGTTGCTATACCTGCTATTCAAGCAACCGCAAAGAATTTAATTGAAAAAATTATAAAGGAGTAATATGATTACACAAAACAAAGGGGAATGGAGTGAATTGTATGTTTTCCTAAAATTATTAGGAGACGGAGTTCTTTATGCTGCTGATGCAGATTTAAATAAAATAAATGATTTATATTATCCTTTAATTGAAATTTTGAGAAAAGAAGATGATAAAGTAAAGCATTATGTAAAAGACGATATAAATATAAAGATTATAGATGATTCAAAAAATGTTTTATTGGAATTACCAGCTACGGAATTTGAAACAAAAGCAAAAATATTGATTGACGAGATTAAAAAGGGAAGCAGTGCGTTTGCAATACCTGTTATAGAAGAATTTATGGATGTTATTAAATGTACAAAAGTCAAAGCTCCTGCTCTCGAAAAAAGTGATATTACTCTTGTGCTGCATGATTGTAAAACATTTAAAAACGAACTTTTTGGTTTCAGTATAAAATCCGACTTGGGTATGCCACCGACATTATTTAATTCGGGAACTTCAACTAATTTCACTTATGAAATTATAGGTAATATGACAAAAGCACAAGCTGATAAAATTAATGCAATAAATTCAAAATTTGCAAAGTTAAGAGAAAGAATTAATGCCATATATGAAGCGGGTTGTGAAATAAAATTTTCAAAATTGGAACACAAATCATGCAGGTCTAATTTGCAGATGATAGATACAAAAATGCCTGAGATATTGGCGGAATATATTTTATTGTACTTTTCCGGTAGAGGAAAAGAAATATCAGAACTAACACCGCTTGTAAGGCAAATAAATCCATGCGGATTTGACCTGACTTCGGAACAAAAATACTATGAGCATAAAATTAAAACTTTTTTAACGGATTGTGCATTAGGTATGACTGCGGCAAAACCTTGGGACGGCAAATTTCAAGCAACAGGTGGTCATATAATTGTAAAAGAAGACGGTGAAGTTCTTTGTTATCATATATACAACAGGAATGAATTTAGAGATTATTTGTTTAAGAATACAAGACTTGAAACACCAGACGCCAAAAGACATGGCTTTGGCACAATATATCAAGAAAACGGAAAAAACTACATTAAACTAAATTTGCAAGTAAGATTTATATAAAATAGAGGAATAAAATGAACGAAAAATTAAAATCAGTAGATATAATTATGTTGTTGTTGTATAGTCCGGGCTATACGGAAAATTATAATGAACCAATTTCAGGTAGAACAAAAATAACAAAAATGTTGTTCCTATTTGAAAAAGAATTAGCAAAAAAATTTAAATTAGATAAAATCACAGGTGAAGAAGATATATTTAATTTTAAAGCATGGAATTATGGTCCAATGTCCTCTACTATTTTTAAAGATATTGATTTTCTTAAAAATATCGGGTTTATAAAAACAACGGATAATGTATCAAGTAACCTAACTATTGAAGAAGTACAAGAATACAACTACTACTCAGAAAAATATAATGATGATACTGATACTGAATTTCAAACAGAGACATATCATCTTTCAGAAAAAGGATTAAATTTTATCAAAGATAAGCAAAAGTACGATAAGTTATCCGACAATCAAAAACTGTATTTAAAAGAATTTAAAAAACAATTTAACAAAGCCCCGTTAAGAGATATTCTAAAGTATGTTTATACGACATATCCAGAATTTACGGAAAAATCCTTAATAAAAGATAAAGTATTGGGGGAAAATTAAGTATGAATACATTTCTTTATCCATTACTGTCAGCAATAGGTACAATGTTAACGGGGACATTTGCACTATTTTCCCCATTTATAAAATCAGAAGCCGATTTTACAAAAGAAGCAAATTTACATATATCACAAATCCGAGGTTTAAAAATAAAAAAAATTACAAAATATATTGACTATATATTTAACGAAAAAAGCGGTAATAATAATGGTAACTTTTTATATGTCGAAGATATACCAGCCGATTTTGTAGATTGCATAGATTATTATTTTTATGTAGAACAAAAAATTAAAGTAAATAAAAGCAGATATTCTATATTAAATTGGGTATTTATTATAAGTATAATAATTTCGTTTATAATGGTGCTTTTGTCAATTTTATTTAATTCAATATCTGAATTAAATAAATATTTGGTTAACCTCGTTGTGATAGAATTTATAATACTTTCTATACAGATTATTGTTGCCATAATATTAAGAAGTATTGGCAGTTGTGTTGATGAGTTATACCAAGACAAAATATTTAAAGAAATAAAACAGGATAGTAATGATTGAATCAGAAATAGATATGGTAAATAAAGCAGTTAAAATATATAAAAAACAAGGATTTTTAGTAACAACTGAAGTTCCGTTTTTGCATAGATCAATTGATTTGGTGTGTAAAAATGCGGAAGAACTTATTTCGATAGAATTTAAATTATCAAATTGGAAACGAGCAATTAAACAAGCCGAAAGCCATTTATTAGGTTCTAATAAGGTTTATATATGTATATTAAAACCTAAAAAAGGTATATCTCCTCTTTTGAAATCCGAAATAGAAAATTCTCCAATAGGTTTATTGTTTTTTGACCCAGACGAGGAAACCATAGAAGAGATTAAACCTGCAGAAATATCTAAAAAAATTTGGGCGGTCGGAAAGTATTGGTTAAACAAGTCTTTTGAAGAAAGGATAAATGCAGTATGACAAACTATAAACATTTAATAAGAATGGGCACAAATGCTGAAAAAAAATATTGTAGAGATTTCCAAAATCAATACGATGCAATAGTAATTAATGCAAATATATTGGCTCATACGACAAGTTCAATGTCATCATTTTTGGGTTGTGAATTATCAAAAGATTTTCTAATTGATCCTCAAACTTATGCATTTCAGTCCTATGGAAATCTTCTTCAAACTTCAAAAGGGAAAACTCCTAATGCAAATATAAAAAAATCCATATCGTCTATGTTGACAAGTTATGGAGAAAAAATAAAAAAAATTATTGAAGAGGAAAAAAGGTCTATTTCTTATAATGATTTTTTAGGTGAGGAAGGGGAAGCTTTTTTACATGAATTATCAGATAATGTAATTGACTTCCAGCTAAATACTATACAAAATCAAAGTCTTGAGAATTCTGAATACGGTGAGTATATACAATATGAATTAGCTTCTAACACTCAAACTGTAAATTTAAAACCTTTTGCATTAATTCCTCCATATTTCTACATGACAGAAAATACGGTTGATAATTGGATATTGCATAATACTAATGCTATTAAATACTGTAAAGAAAAATTCTGTGATGAAACAATATATGCACAAATTGTTATTAATAAAGAAATTCTTCTTAATACGGGAATTATTGATAAGATTATCAAATATTATTCATCAACAAATGCTGATGGTTATTTCATTTGGATTGATAGTTTTGATGAAATAAATATAGGACAAACATATTTAAATAACTTTATATATTTTCTTAAAAATTTAAAAAATTGTAATAAACCTATATATCAAATATATGGTAGTTATTTTTCAATAATGCTTACAAAAGACTGTTTATCAGGAACGTGCCATGGTATGGAATATGGCGAAACACGAGAAGTTTTTCCTGTTGGGGGTGGTATTCCCGTCTCAAAATTCTATATGCCTGATTTACATAAACGATTATTATATAGAGATGCTTTAGAGTTTTTATTAGCAAAAAAATATTTAGTAGATAAAGCAACATATTTTTCTAATGTATGTGATTGTAAGACTTGCAAACAAGTAATAAATGATAATCCAGAAATTGATTTTTCTGCTTATGGAGACTTCAATTCTACGACATTTAAGCGAAAAGCAGGGAATAGAGAATATAGTGTTACTATGGATTATCCTACAACCGAAGCTAAAGACTTATGTTTAAAACATTATCTGTTTAATAAAACTGGGGAATACGAATATGTAAACACTAAAAATTGGCAAGAATTAATACAACAATTATTAGAGGCACATAATAATAGTTGCGACATATTAGGAGATGATGTGGATTATCTTTTGACTTGGGTAAATGTAATTAAAAGTAATTTTATAGAAGACCAAGAAATATAAATTCTCAAACTATGTGTGAAAAATTCTCAAACCGTGTGTTAATTTACACCCGATGCGAAGCATCGTATGCGTTCAAGCGACCTGTGAGCAGAGTGCGGAGAGTTTTTGCCAAAAGATGAAATCTTGATGGCAAAACTCGTAGACACGTTTAACGCGAACAGGTCAAGACAATCGCATCCAGGGTAAATTTTAAGAAAGAACTCGTAAGAGTTCTTTTTTATTTGACGAAAATTTTCCCTGGGCGACCCGACCGCACCATCCATGTGCTTATTCCTGCAACATTCGTTTTCGTATATCATAGACGAAAACAATACTTAATTGTTTTCTCGACGCTTGCGGAAATGAGTTTTTGACTCCGTCAACGCTCCTGCTCCGCTTTGGAGTCCTTGTTCGAATCGCGCCAGGCGTATTTTTTGTGCCAAAAATTCAAAAAGTCGCAAAAAAGTTGCAAAATTATTTTTTTTTACAAATTAAATCATTAATTTTTTGTTTATTTTTTTATACTTTTATTAATTCTCATTTATGCTTATTTGTGGGAGGATGAA
>CACXGY010000009.1 GCA_902767275.1 uncultured bacterium
AAGGAGAAAATCATGAGTGTAGAAACTATTTTATCAGAAATCGAAAAATTAACTTTATTAGAAGCATCTGAATTAGTAAAAGCAATGGAAGAAAAATTCGGCGTATCTGCTGCTGCTCCTGTTGCAGTTGCTGCTGCACCTGCTGCCGGCGGTGCTGCTCCTGCTGCTGATGATGCTGATGCAGAAGTTACTTTAGTATTAGCATCTGCAGGTGCTAACAAAATTGCTGTTCTTAAAGAAGTTCGTGGTATCACAGGTCTTGGCTTGAAAGAAGCAAAAGACTTAGTTGATAATGCTCCAAAACCTATCAAGGAAGGTTTAAAGAAACCTGAAGCAGAAGAACTTAAGAAGAAATTAGAAGAAGCAGGTGCTACAGTTGAAATCAAGTAGTCAACTGTAAGAACAAACTTAAGAAGACCGCCCTTTCGGACGGTCTTCTTTTTTCTTTACTTTCCCTATGTTTTCCAAATGTGTTTGATATTATGACTTCAATTTTGTAATTCTTCTATCTTTTTTTTAGGCATAAATAATAAATGTATTGATTTTAATATATTCAATATAGAACGATATCTGATAACTTTTTTATCCTGTGCGATTACATCGGTAACTGAAATATTTTCTTGTTTTTCTCTTAATTTAGTGAACAAAAGTTCTCTCCTAATTCTGTGACTTTAACCTTCTTTTATGCTTACGTTTATTTTTTTAATTATAATTTCATGATTGTCAATAAAAATATTTGTTTAGACTTAATAAAACTTTTATTATCTTTATACTATAATTAGACTATGAAACTGATAATCGGACTAGGGAATGTAGGTGGTAAATATACTTTTACAAGGCATAATGTCGGGTTTATGCTTGTGGATAAAATTGCAATTGATAATGGTGCCGATTTTAAAGAAAACACTAAACTCAAATCGTTGATTACTAAAATCTACAAAGATTCAGAAGAATATATGTTGGTTAAACCTACTACCTATATGAATCTGTCCGGTGAGGCTATGCGTGCGGTAATTGATTATTATAAAATAGATGCAAAAGATATGATAATTGTTTATGATGATTTATCATTAGATCTCGGTAAAATACGATTTCGAGCATCAGGTTCAGACGGCGGGCATAACGGTATTAAATCTGTTATTAAACATCTTGGTTCAAAAGACTTTTTAAGATTAAAAATAGGAATAGGCCCTCAGCCGCCTATCCCTGCAGAGGCATTTGTACTTCAAAATTTTGAACAAGAAAATCTTGAAACTTTAAAAGAAGTTTTAAAAAAATCTATTGAAGGTGTTTTTTATTGTTTTAATAACGGTATAGATAAAACACAAAATAAGTTTAATTAGAAAATTAGGGGAAATATTATGTCATTAGCAGAACAATATGAAGAACAGGAACAATATGAACAAGCCTTTGAAGAATATAAAAAAATGCTGGAAGGCGGTCAGCAAAATGTCCATATATATCAAAAATTAGGGCATATTGCATCTATTTTAAACAAAAAAGATGAAGCGGAAGAATATTATAAACATGTAGTTAATCTTGACCCGTCAAATATTGTCGCTTATGAACAATTGATGGATATATGTTTTGAAAACGAAGATAAATTTACTTATTATCTTTCAAGAGGTCAAAAACATGTTCTTGAAGAACAATATGAACATGCGATTAATGATTTCAAAAAGGCTATTGCTCATGGTCAGGATGAAAATAAAACAGCACATACAAGGTATATTTTGGCTGATTTATATGAAAAATCAGGAAAGTATAATCAAGCGATTGATGAATACTTAAAAATTTCAGACACTGATATGGCAACATCAGAGACTTATCTGCGATTAGCAGATTTGTATAATAAAACTGATTTTACCGAAAGTGCCGTTGAAGTTCTCCAAAGAGCAATGGATGACGGATTTAAAGGGTTGGAAGATGACCTTGCTAAATATTATTCTAAAACTAATAATCCGCAAAAGGCTCTTGAGTTGACAAGTGATGATTTATTAAAAGCAAGAAGTTTAATGGAATTGGGCAGGAATGAAGAAGCAATTGAACTTTTATTATCGGTTCAAGATAAATATAAAAGAGATTCTAAATACTGTGCATTAATTGCTCAATATTATTATGAAACAGGAGATTTCGATACAGCCTTGGCTAAGGTTGATGAATTTTCAAAAATAGATTCTAATTCTCCTTTAATATATCAAATGAGAGCATTGATATATGAAAAGAAAGGAGATGAATTTAATGAACATCTGAATTGGGCTAAGTTTAATACTATCAAAGGTGATATGGACGTGGCTATCAATGAATATATGTTCGCTCATCAACTCGATGAAAGTAATATTGATGTGCTGACAACGATTGCTGATAATCTTGATCAGACAGACAAAAATCGCTCAGTAGAATTTTATGAAAAATTATTGAATTTGGATCCAAACAACAAAAGAGCACTTCAAAAACTCGCTGAGTTCCGTGATAGAATAGGCGATTATATTGAAATGAGTGATTATTTAGAACGTTTAAAGGCTATTGATCCAAGAAATCCTTATGTTCTTGAAAATTATGAAAGAGCAAATCAGATGGTAACTAATCCGCCGTCTATTATTGATAATATTATGAATTTCTTTAAAGGAGTTTAAAAACAAAAAAGCACCGATTGTTCGGTGCTTTTTTATCTCGCTTATTTGATACTCATCTCTATATTCTTTCGAGGACAGCGAATGCTGCTTCGTCAGATAAACCTAAACTTTTAGCAAAATCGAATGCTTCTTCAAACTCAGCCATAAATCCGCCGATTCTTGCTTCTTGTGCTTCAGGTTTTTCAGCCTTTGCTACTTTCACTTTATTTGCAACTGTTGTACCTGCTAAGAAAGTGAATACATCATCTGCAGAATATTGTTTTTCAGCAGGTTTATTATCCTTAACTTCTGCTGCTGCCTTTTCTTCTGCT
This sequence comes from uncultured bacterium, assembly GCA_902767275.1. GTDB lineage: Bacteria > Cyanobacteriota > Vampirovibrionia > Gastranaerophilales > Gastranaerophilaceae > UBA2883. Next base: position 2,948 of record CACXGY010000009.1, read on the forward strand.
TTTACTTCTTCTTTTCCATGTGCTTTATTTAATGCTGCTGCGTTTTGTGCGAATAAGTTAAGTTTGTTAAGTTCCATTTTAAAATCTCCTATAAATTTCTTGATACTTTTAATTACGACATTTTTTTTTCAAACTTTAGGATTTTAAGGAATATATTTACAAAAGTTAACAAATGTTCTACTAAGACATTAAGCATCAGATTTATTAAATCAGTAACCCATCCTCAGTCCTTTCCTTGACAAGGGAAGGATGTGATTATAACTCCCTTTGGCAAGGGGAGTCGGCTTTGTTGCGATTTTGTGATTACAAAGCCGGAGGGGTTGCCAATTTTCAAGGGCATGAAGTATCAGTAGGGTGCGATGTTTCGCACAGATTTATCAAAATCAGTAACCCATCCTCAGTCCTTCCCTTGTCAAGGGAAGGATGTCATGTTCCCTGCCCTTAGCAAGGGAAGGGTTAGGGTAGGGTTGCCGATAAATAAGTATCGGTAGACTAAAGTCTACCCTAC
>CACXGY010000010.1 GCA_902767275.1 uncultured bacterium
CCTTATGAAGTTGATATTGTTGATTTGAATTCGATAAAAGAGAGTTTTAAAAATATTATAAAAGATGATTTGGTAGAGATTGTGTAAGAATTTATAAACAATAATTTTATAAAATGATATGAAACCCTGAAACCTCAATAAAGTTCGTGGTTTAGTTGTAAACATTGTTTTTCATAATTGCATTTCAATCTTAATCTTTTATAATAAATATAGTAGGTTGGGTGAAACCCAACAAAAACAGTTGCAGGTTGGGTATATTTGCCTAACAAAATAAGAAGATAGTGTAAAATTATGAAGATAGATTGGAAGAATAAAAAAGTTTTAATATTGGGTTTTTCATTAAGTGGCAAGGCAGTTGCTCATTATTTAAGCGAAAAATGTCAGCAAGTATTTATCACAGAGGCAAGAGAACAAAAGCCTGAAGATGAAAAAGAGATTAAAGAATTAAGTGAATTAGGAGTAAGAATTGAGTTTGGCGGACATTCTGAAACATTCACTTCAGGGGTAAATATTGCCATTGTGAGTCCTTCTTTCCCGCTTGATAATGAATTGTATATAAAACTCAAAAATGAAAGGGTTGATATAATTTCAGAGCCGGACTTGGCATATTTAGAATGTGATACACCGTTTATTTCAATAACCGGCACAAACGGTAAAACAACTACAACTGCTCTTGTGTCACACATTCTGTCTACCCAATACAATGCACCTGCTTGCGGTAATATCGGTCAACCACCGATTTCTTTGGTAAACGATAATCCTGATTATTTTGTTTGCGAAATGAGTTCTTATCAAGCAGAACACAGCAAATATTTACAGTCTAAAATCGCTTGCTGGACTAATTTTACACCTGATCATATAACTTGGCATAAAACTTTGGAAAATTATTTTAATGCCAAAGCAAAACTTTTTGAGGTAAAGGATATTGAGTTTTCAATATTAAATGGTGCTGATGCAGAATTATTAAAATTCTCTAAAAGTGAAAAATGCAATGGGAAAATTTACTTCTTTGATAAAGAAACAGACAATTCTTCATATATAAAGAATAATGCGATTTATTTTAAGTGTAATGGAGAAGAAGAAAAAATTATTGATTTAAAAGATTGTTCTCTTGTAGGGCATCACAATTATCAAAACATTATGTGCGGTGTAATTATTGCAAAACTTGTCGGAATTACAAATGATAATCTTAAATCTGCAATAATGAGTTTTAAAGCACCGGAACACAGACTGGAAAAAGTTAGAGATTATAACGGAATAACCTTTTATAACGATTCTAAAGCGACAAATCCGGAAGCATCTATTGTTGCTATTGATTCATTCAACAATCAAGATGTTGTCCTAATAGCCGGCGGTCGTGACAAGTTAACAGATTTGAAAGAGTTTTGCGAATCTGTTAAAAATCATATTAAAACGGTAATATTAATCGGCGAAGCAACAGAAAGATTTGAAAAAAATCTGGTCGAAAACGGTTTTAGTAATATAATAAAAGAAGGGTCGATGGAATCTGCAATAGATAAATCTATCGAATTAAAACCTGACACAGTGTTGTTATCACCTGCTTGTGCAAGTTTTGATATGTTTACAGGTTACGAACAAAGAGGAAAAGTTTTTAAAGACTATGTATTATCAAAAAAATAATAAACAACTCAGAAATGTAACTCAACAAAATATTGTTATAACTCCGCCGGACAGAGTGTTAACAATAGTTGTTTTATTTCTTGTTGTCTTAGGGATAATGTCTGTCTTTTCTGCAAGTGTTCCAAAATGTGTAAATGCAGGGTTGATGCCTTTACATTTTACTCTAATCCAAATTGGCGGAGTTATACTCGGATATTTCGGATTAAGAATAATGTGTAATTTTGATTACAAGCGGTTATTAAATCTTACAAACGGATTTGCATTATTTGTAATCGGATTATTGGTTTTAGTATTAATGACAGGAGATGTAATTAATGGTGCTCAACGGTGGATTAGTGTAGGACCTTTGAGTTTACAGCCGTCTGAGTTTGCTAAACCTGCCGTTGTAATGTTATTAGCAAAAGTTTTTTCTAAAGATGCAGACTTAATGGATTCAAAAAAATGGTCAGCATTCTTATTGATTATAATAATGGTATTGTTAATATTTAAACAACCGAATTTAAGTATGGTAATTTTGTTATTTGCAACATCAGTAGTAATGTATCTGGTTGCAGGCGGTTCAGCAAAATTGATAGGCGGATGTTTTTTAGCCTTCTTAGGTTTGGGCGGAATAGGTAGTTTACTTCAACCATATCAATTGCAACGTATAAGAATATGGTTGAATCCTGAAGTTGATCCTTTGGGTGCAGGATATAATATCATTCAGTCAATGGTTGCATTCGCATCAGGCGGATTATGGGGAAGCGGATATGGTGCTTCAAAACAAAAATTGGCATGGCTTCCTGAAGCACATACGGACTTTATTTTTGCTGTTATTGGAGAAGAACTCGGATTTATAGGTTGTTTATTTTTAATCGGGTTATTCTGGACAATATTACAAAGAGGATTTGTTATTGCATCACGTTGTCCTGATATGTATGGTAAATTACTTGCAATCGGGTTAACGTTCTCTATTTCGTTTCAAGCGTTTTTGAATATGAGTGTTGCAAGTTCTATGCTTCCGGCAACAGGTGTTCCGTTACCGTTTATTAGTTATGGCGGTTCATCTGTTATGATTACATTATGTATGATAGGAATTCTATTAAATATCTCTAAGAAAAAAGTACAAACTATAAGGGTAAGGCAAGATGTCTAAAAAAACATATTTTATTACAGGTGGTGGAACAGGCGGGCATATTTATCCTGCCATTGCTGTTGCTGATGCACTGATAAAAAATCCGAATAACGATGTATATTATGTAGGAAATCCTGATAATTTAGAGTATTCGATTTCTTTAACAAAAGGATATAAATTTTTACCTGTGCATGTTAAAGGAATGCCGAGAAAATTAAGTTTAAACTTTTTATTATGGGGTATTCAACTTTTGTTTGCAGTAATAAAAAGTACATATTATCTGTTTAAGTACAAACCAAATATGATATTTGGTACAGGCGGATATGTATCTGCACCGATATTAATGGCATCAAGAATTATAAAAACACCGTATATGCTTCACGACTGTGATATGCAACCCGGAATAGTAACAAGAAAATTATCATCAAAAGCAAAATGTGTTTCTCTCGCTTTTGACGGAGCAAAAAGATTTATAAAAAACAGAAATTGCTATGTCAACGGTAATCCTTTAAGACCTGAATTCTCCACTATGACTAAGGAAGAAGCAAGAGAAAAATTGGGATTAACTAATGACAGACCTGTATTATGTGTTATGGGCGGTTCTCAAGGCTCTAAATCTATTGACAGAGCCTTTGTTGAAATTATTAAAGAACTCTCTCAAATCCATAAATATCAAATTATTTTTCAAACAGGTAAGAAAAATTTCGACGGAGTTATAGAACGAATTTCTATGTTATACAGAGATTTTGGTAAAGATAAAAATATAACAATACAACCGTATTTTGATGATATGATTACAGTTGTGAAAGCATCTGATATTGTCATATCCAGAGCGGGTTCTTTGAGTTTATCGGAAATATTCGCTTCTGATGTAGCACCAATATTAATACCATATCCGTATGCCGCTGCTGATCATCAACGCAAAAACGCTCATTATGTTCAAGATAATGATGCTTGTATTTATATGGAAGATGCAGATGCTGAACCCAATTCATTATTAAAAATTCTTATTGATTTGAAGAATAATCCTGATAAGATAGATAAGTTAAAAAAGAAATCTTCAAAACTTGCAAAGCCTAATGCACTTGAAGATATTATAGAACAAGTTGAGCGTGTGGCAACATATAAAAGTTAGAGGACAATATATTTGAAAGGTCAAGTTTACAAAATACATTCTGATTTTTATTATCTTAACTCTGATGAAAAAACTTATGAGTGCAAGGTTAGAGAAGTTTTAAAAAAACAAGATAAAAAAATATATGTTGGTGATTTTGTAGAATTTGATAATGGTTTTATCACTGATATTTCCCCGAGAAAAAATTATATTCCAAGACCGTCGGTTGCAAATGTAGATCAGGTTGTTATTGTTTCAGCAGTAAGAGAACCCGATTTAGATTTTAAACAATTAGACAGATATATTTCTTTTGCTGAGTATTACGGCTTGGATATAAAACTGTGTTTTAACAAAAATGATTTATCTTCTGATGATACGCTTATTGAAAAAGTTTTTTCAATCTATGAACCTTTGGGCTATGATATAGTATTCACATCTGCTCTTGAAGGATTAGAGTTGGATGCATTTTCAGAGATAATGGAGGGTAAATTATCTGTCTTATGCGGTCAGTCAGGAGTTGGGAAATCGAGCCTTATTAATTCATTAAATCCTGATTTTGATTTACGAACAAAAAGTGTTAGTGAAAAAACCTCACGAGGCACTCACACAACAAGACATTGCGAAATTATGAAAGTTTCTGATAAAATTACTATTATAGATACTCCGGGATTTAGTAATTTGAAATTTGATTTTCTTTTACCGATTGATGTAGGAAAATTGTTCAGAGAATTCAGACCATATTTGAACACGTGCAAGTATCAAGATTGTTTACATCTTCAAGAAGACGGCTGTAGTATTTTAGAAAAACTTGATGAAATTTCAACGGCAAGATATTCCAGTTACGTTGCTTTTGTTGAGGAAGCGAAAGAGTATAAAGAAAGAGTAAAATTCCAAGGTAAAAAAATAGAGTCACGTTACAAACAAACACATAATAAAACAGCCGTAAAAATCAGTGCTAATAAACGTCAGGGTTCAAGAAGAACATTAAAACAAGATTTATATAAGGAAATTGATGATGAATAAATATATAGAAACAGTTGATAAAAAATTAGATGAATGGATGCCGATAGAATATCCTAAAGACATATTTAAGTCTATGAAATATACAGTAACACTGCCGGGAAAACGATTAAGACCGGTAATGTGTCTTGAAGCGTGCAAAATAATGGGCGGAGATACTGAAAAAGCCCTACCTTCGGCATGTGCGATTGAGATGCTCCATGCACAAAGTCTGATACATGATGATTTACCATGTATGGATAATGATGATTTCAGAAGGGGCAAACCTTCCAATCATAAGGTTTTCGGGGAAGCAATCGCAGTTCTGGCAGGAGATGCTCTTTTGAGTTTTGCACCTCAAATTATTCTTGAAAAATCTGACTTGCCTGCAGATACTCTTATAAAAGTTTTAAAAGAATTTGTTTCATCTGCAGGGGCTTATCAATTAATTGGCGGACAAGTTGCAGATATTCAGTCGGAAGAAGGAGAGTGGAAAAAAGAAAACGGCACTTTAATGCTTAACGGTAAAACAAAAGACGAAATGTTGTATTATATTCATACAAACAAAACTGCCGTTTTGTTTAAATTAGCGTTAAAAGTCGGTGCAATTATCGCCGGTGCCTCTGATGAGCAAATTTTTGAGATGGAAAATTTCGGTCAAAAATTCGGATTAGCGTTTCAGATTTATGACGATATTATGGATGAGATTGCAACTTTTGAGGAATTAGGGAAAACTGTTGGCAAAGATAAAGATTCGGGAAAATTGACTTATGTTACACTATACGGTTTAGACAAGGCTAAGTCAAAAGTTCATGAATTAGCAGGCGAAGTCCATTCTATAATTGATAAATATAATTCAGAAATATTTAATACAATGTTAGATAAAATGGTTTCAAAAATCGACAGATAGTTGTTTAATATGATTATGTGGTATAATAAAACAAAAACCAAGGAGAATAAAATGAGCGATATATTAAGTGTAAGTGATTTGAATAAGATTATCAATTACGTTCCTACAGTAATAGAATCATCTTCAAGAGGAGAAAAATCTTTTGATATTTTTTCAAGATTGTTAAGAGAAAGAATAATCTTTTTAGGAACAGAAATAGATGATGAAGTTGCAAACTCAATTGTTGCTCAATTATTATTATTGGATAGTGAAAATCCTGAAAAAGATATTATGTTATATATCAATAGTCCCGGAGGTGTAATCACTGCAGGGATGGCTATCTATGATACTATGAATTTAATAAAAGCAGATGTATCCACAATATGTTTAGGCGAAGCGGCAAGTATGGGTTCATTCCTGTTATCATCAGGAGCAAAAGGAAAAAGATTAGCATTACCTAGCGCAAGAATAATGATTCACCAACCTTTAGGCGGTGCTCAAGGTCAGGCTACTGATATCGAATTAGAAGCAAAAGAAATTCTAAGAATGAAAGAAATGTTGACAGGTATTTTGGCATCTAATTCAGGTCAAGATATTGAAAAAGTAAAAAAAGATTGCGAACGTGATTATTATATGTCAGCAGAAGAAGCAGTTAAATACGGTTTGATTGATAAAGTCATTACCGCAGAAGAACTTCAAAAGTAAGTTTTAATTATATTAATAACAAAGTAGCGTGCATTATATAATGCACGCTACTTTGTTTTAAACAATAAATTATAATTTATCAATCTCAGGACTGTTGCTTGCCAGAGTATCAATAAGTTTCTTTGCCATTTTTTGATTATTCATAGAAGCATTTCCGCCAATACAACCGCCTTCGCAACACATAACCTCAATAATATTTGTGCCGTCATCTGTTTGTCCGCACGATGCACATTTTTTCAATTGACGAATGCTGTCCTTATTCAACCCGTTAATAATAGTAGGTTTTATAATTGACTCATCAGGCAAAGATGCCTTTACCGATTCTGCAACTCCACCTGAATATCCGAAACATCTTGCCTGTTTAGATGACTCTTTTACATATTTTTCTTCTTCACATTCAAGAATTTCTATTTTTTTCGCTACAAATAATGCCCCTAATTCTTCGTAATTCATGACGTAGTCAACGTTTTCATTATCAAATCCTTCCGCTCTTTTTGCGACACAAGGACTGACAAAAACAGTTACAGCATCAGGGTATTCTTTCTTAACAATTTCAGCCGTATAATACAAAGGAGTTCCGGTATCAGATACATACGGTTTTATCTCTTGTAAATGTTTTTTTATAAATTGATTATACCCTGCGCAACAAGAAGTCGTCATAAATTTTTCTCCGTTTTCCATACGTTCGACAAATTCTTTTGCTTCAGTATTAGCAGTAATATCTGCACCTTGTGCAACTTCATAAACATCATAAAAACCTGCCTTTTTAATTGCAGTTTTTAACTGATAGATATTTCCCGGAAATTGTCCTGCTATAGAAGGTGCAATCATTGCAACAACTTTCTTACCCGATACCAATTCCTTCAAAATATCTATTATCTGACTTTTTTCATGAACCGCACCAAACGGACAAGCAGAAATACACCTTCCGCAATTTATACAATCTTCTTCATCAATGCTTGCAAATCCTGTTTCGTCTTTCTTGATAGCACCGACAGGACAAGCCTCCTCGCATGGGACTGTTATCTTAACAATAGCGTTATACGGACAAGCCTTAACACACATTTGACATTTTTTACATTTTGAATTATCAATTACTGACTTACCGTTAATAATGGTTATAGCACCGAATTTACATGTTGACTGACAAGGTCTTGCAACACACCCTTGACACAAATCCGTAACATACATACGATTTGTCGCACAACCCTTGCACGCTGCCTGTAATACAGTCAAATTCTTTCCGTCTAACTCGTTTCTATCCATTGAACGCTTTGCATACGTTTTTAACGATATTGTTTCATCATCTTCTTCTATTGGAAATCCTAACCCTGCAATTACACGATCTTTTATAATTGCTCTTTCTTTGTATATGCAACATCTGTATGGTACTTCCATTCCTTTTGGTCGCATATCAAAAGGTATTAATCTTATTTTTTCCTCAAAATCTTTCGAAAAAAATGATTTTATAATTCTTACCAATATTTCTTTCTTTAAATGTATAGTTTGCCCTGCATTATTCATTCTTATTTTTCCGCCAATTTCTTGTCAATAACTTCTAAAACCTTCTCAACAGTTGCTTCATGAACAACTTCTTCGTCTACCTTAACATACGGTGCTTTCGAATATTCCCATTGAATAGAACATAAACCTAAACAATTGCTCCCTGCTACTTCTACTTTATCTCCGTATTTTTTAGGAATAATTTCATTTAATTCTTGCAAATTACTTCCGCCCATTACAAAACATGTCGTTCCCAAACATACTTGTACTTTAATTTTTTCCATTTCTGAACTCCTTATATAAATTGAACCGTTACTTTTTTTAAATATTTTTCTTCTAAAACCTTTGCAATTTGTTTTATAACATTTTTTCTAATTTCAATCTCAATAGGCAAGTTAGGATCATAATGAGCCTTATTCATTTGAGCCCCTACAAGAAAATTAATACAATCACTATCTAATAAAAACTCCATCAATTTTCCTGCCGCATCTTTTTCTGATTTACCTTCTTCAAGATATTCTAATGTTTTTGTAAGAGTCAATATTCCTTCCGTAACTAAATCCACTCCTTCCATTTTGGATAATCCCGGCAATTTCCCTGATAATGATGATATATCAGTAGTAACAGGAATATTCAACTCTCTTGAAATTATATTTGCGGTAGTTCCGCCGGATATGGCTTTCTTACCTTTAAATTCTTTAAATGCATTTGCATAATAACTGTCTTTGTTTTGATGATATGGAGGCCCTGTAAAAATCAATGATTCTCTTGGCTCTCTACAATATAAAGACAAAATAGATGTATCATCTTTTAATTCCTTATTCGGTGCAATAAGTTCTATTTGTTTAACCAAATAACTGCTCAAATCCATAGATGAAATATTCGGTTCTTGCTCCAATTTTTTCAATATTATTTTTATTAATCCCGAACGTTCTAACCCGAGCGGATATTGTTTTGACCCCATTGCAACCTGAGTTGCACCGTCTGAACAAAATATTATTCTATCACCTAACTCCAAATTGATATTATAAACTTTCATTTTTCTATTCTTGAACGTCTTGGATTGAATTGATTGATATTCCGGTTTTAATATTTCAAATTCGCATTTGTTATATTCATTATATTTACCCCTAATCCATATAAAATCAGGATTACCTTCTTCAACAATCTTAGCCTTACCGTTTTCATAGCAATCAATTGCTGAAAATGTTGAATAACTAATTCCTCTGACCTTACAAACAGGTAAAGAGTTCATTATAATCTCACATGATTTCTCTATATCGGAATTATTTTCCATAAACTTCAATAACATAGTAGAAGTCATACAAGCAAGTATATTTGCCTTAATTCCGCTCCCTAATCCGTCTGAAAGAACTGCAACAACTCTGTTCATATTAGGAAATCTGCCTGATAGATAAAAATCTCCGTATGCGTTTTGATTATATTTTTTCTTCTGAGAACAATCAATATCAATAAACATTTCTACTTTTTATCCTCACTAATATTTGTATTAAAACCTTCCGCAATTGAATTAAGCAACAACTCTGTTTCGACCATGTGTTCCCCAAGCAAACTTGCAATCTCCTGAACGGTCGAAATATTTTTTGTAATAACTTCTCTTGCTTTTTGAGCAATCTTGCTTCTATCCAACTCAGATTTGGTTACATCAGAAATAACTGCTCCGACTAATTCTCCGTCTTCAATAGTAAATATACTGATGTCGTACAATTTATTTTCAACGGCATAATGTTCTTGATGAATGTCTTTACCGGTTTCAAGAGCGGACTTGAATAATTCACTATAAGGAACAATCCTCTCAATTGATGCACCGGCAAGTCCGTCTTGACGTGATGAAAATATTTCATACATTTCTTCACTTAAAAACATGTGTTCAAACGAATCGTTCGCTTCAACTATTTCCATATTAGAATCAACGATAACAACCGCAGACGGCATACATCTAAGCATAGCGGCAGCCTTTCTGACTGCTATTTTTCTCATATATGAAACACACTGTGAAGGTTCTGCATCCCCTGATATAAGAGCATTTACAAACTCTCGGCAACTTGCATATCCGCAACCTGAACAGTTTAACTCATCTTCTTCAGAATGTTTACTGATTTTTTTCAATGCCTTTACAACTTTTTCTATAGGATACTCAACTTTTTCAACAGGTGCAGGAATATATTCTTGCGAAACAACCTTTCTCGCTTCTTTCGGAACAGGATTCCTGTATTGAGTCTTTGCATATATATCTGAAGTTATCAATATCCTTGATTTTTCACTTGATAAACATGGTCCGTTTATACATCCGCCTGAACATGCAAGTGCTTCTACAAATATTTTATTCTCTATCTTTTCAGGATTTATATTTGTCAATGCACTATCAAAATCTTTTATTGAACTTACACTAATAAATGTAACGTCATTTTTATCAATCCCAACTTGTTTAATAGTTTCATTCATGCCGCCTTCAATCGGATACAACGCACCTTCATAAGCACTTTCCGGTTCGAACTGACAAGTTTCGTCTACTTCAATATTGTCTATATCAATAAATTCTTCTTTTATCCAATAGTTTAACTCATCAAATGTCAAAGCAGCCGCCATCAAATCAGGATGTGAATCTGCTTCATTTTTCTTAGCAACACAAGGTCCAATGAACACAACTTTAATATCTTTACCCAACATATCCTTTAATAATCCGCAATGTGTTAATGCAGGAGAAGCAACAGGAGTAATATTCTTAGCAAACTCCGGTTTGTAGAGTCTTATATAATCATCTATAACAGGACACGCTGACGATATATATAATCCTGCACTACCTTCGTTCAACATTTTTGCGGTTTCAATCGACACTTCTTGAGCACCTAATGCTGTTTCACTAACGCCTGTAAACCCTAATTTCTTTAGAACAGCAACCATTTTTTCTTTAGAGATATTATAAACACCTGCCCAACTTGGTGCTAACGATACATACACCTTTTTTCCGGCAAGCATATATGCTTTCACGACATCTATATCACTTCTTACCCGTTTTGCACCCGCCGGACATATTGTCACACAATGTCCGCACGCTATACATTTATCATTTATTACTGATGCACTCCCGTTCTGAATTCGAATTGCTTTTATATGACATTCTCTTATACACTTATAACAATCATTACACTCGTTCTTCAACGTATAGACCGGATACTGTTTTTCCATTATTATTTCCTTTTCATAATTAGGCTATCAAAACTGTTTTTGTTCACTAAGTCTTTAAAACATTTTTATCATAATTCCTTAGTGCCTGTTTGGTATATTTTATTTCAATATTTCTTCAATTGTTTCAGTCGTCACATTAGTATATTCTACGCCGTTAACTGTTATTCTCGGACCTTTATCACATTTGTTTTCACACAATCCGCCAACAATTGACACTTCTGAATCTAAATTATTCTCCTCAATATACTCTTTTATAAATTGTAAATTTTCCTGATTTCCCTTTGCAAAACATGCACTTCCCATACATACTTTTATCTCTGTTGTCATTATATCTGTTTAAACCTCATCATTGTTTGTAAACTGTAAAAAACTACCTATTAAATTCTCATTCCACACTTTGACATCATCAGGAACATCTAAAATACAAGGAGCAAAATTCCATATATATTTAATACCTGCTCCGGCAAGATACATAGCAACATTCTTTGCATAATCTCTCGGAACAGTCAAAATCGCAATATCTACATTCAACCTTCTTGCCAAATTGCCAACCTTTGTTATATCAAAAACTTCCTTATCATTTATAGTTGTACCGACTTTGGCAGGATCATTATCAAACATTGCCAATATATTCAATCCATAATCCTTAAAACTGTCATATTTTGCCAGAGCCGAACCAAGATTACCTGCTCCGATAATAAATGCATCTTTCTTTTGTTTAAACCCTAAACAAACTTCTATTGCTTGTTTTAATCGCTTGACCTCATACCCTACTCTGCATTTTCCTGAATTGTCAAGATATTTGAAATCTTTTCTTACCTGAGAATTATCAATATTTAACAATTGAGCAATCTTTGAACTTGAAATATATTGTTCTTCCTCACGTACATCTTCCAGTATAAAATGATATAATGCTAAGCGATTTATAACCTTCGCAGGGATATTCATACTAACCTCATCTATCTTTTATTTTACCACTACATTAAAAGAATGATAAATTATCATCAAAAAAAGAGGGGCTTTGAATGAGTTTGGCTTGCATATATATTTATCAAAGCCCCACAAGTTTAAACAATACCATGATATGCATCAAGGAATATTTGTTTGATTTCAGTCATCAACGGATATCTTGGGTTAGCACCTGTACATTGGTCATCAAATGCACGTTCTACTAATACATCCAAGTTTTCCATAAATTCATCTTCCTTAACGCCAAATTCTTTAATAGATTTCGGAAGGTTGATTTCTGTCATCAAGTCATCAACAGCCTTGATAAGCAACTCAACTTTTTCATCATCATTCTTACCGCCAAGACCGAGTTCATCAGCGATTTGACCATATTTAGTCTTAGCACAAGGGAACTTGTATTGCGGGAAGATTGCTTGTTTTGTCGGCTTGTCAACTGCGTTAAATTTAATAATTTGACGAATTAACAATGCGTTAGCAACACCGTGAGGGATATTATACATAGCACCTAACTTGTGAGCCATTGAGTGACACAATCCTAAGAATGCATTTGCAAATGCCATACCTGCAATTGTTGCGGCATAGTGCATTTTTTCTCTCGCAATCGGGTCATTAGCACCTTCGTTATATGAACGAGCAAGATACTTGAATACTAATTTTGTTGCTTCTAAAGCATTTGAATTAGTAAAGTTTGTTGCCATACAAGATACATAAGCCTCAATTGAGTGAACGAGAGCATCAATACCTGATGCAGCAGTCAATCCTTTTGGCATACCGTCAACAAAATTAGGGTCAACAATTGCCATGTTTGGTGTCAGAGCATAATCTGCAATCGCATATTTATAATGAGTCTTTTCATCAGTAATAATTGAGAACGGAGTTACCTCAGAACCTGTACCTGATGTTGTAGGAATACATACCATTGTTGCCTTTTTACCTAAATCAGGAATTTGACAAATTCTCTTTCTGATATCCATAAATCTCATAGAAATATCTGAGAAATCTGTATCCGGTTGTTCATATAACAACCAAACAATTTTACCTGCATCCATCGGAGAACCGCCACCTAATGCAATAATAACATCAGGTTCATATGGTTTAACTATTTCCATAGCCTGTTTGATTGTTGCAATGGTAGGATCAGGTTTAACATCAAAGAATACTTGGTGATCTATTCCTATTTCATCCAATGCATTTGTAATTGTATCAACAGCACCTGAGTTAAACAAAAATCTATCAGTAACAATAAATGCACGTTTTTTACCTTGAAGTTCTTTCAATGCTAAATCAATAGCACCTCTTTTGAAATAAACTTTTGGAGGAACTTTGAACCATAACATATTTTCTCTCCTTTCGGCTACAGTTTTGTAGTTTAATAAATGTTCTACCCCAATATTACCTGAAACAGCGTTTCCGCCCCAAGAACCACAGCCGAGCGATAATGACGGTTCAAGTTTAAAGTTATATAAATCCCCGATACCACCTTGTGAAGATGGAGAGTTAATCAATACACGGCAAGATGGCATTTTTTCCGCATAATAATTAATTCTTTCGGATTTTCTTTCATCGGTGTACAAAGCAGATGAGTGTCCTGCACCACCTTTTAATACCAATTCATAAGCCATTTCAGCCGCTTCTTCAAAATTCTTAGCCTTATACATTGTCAAGATTGGTGACAATTTTTCTCTCGAGAACGGATCCTCCCAATCTACTTTTGGTCTTTCACAAAGTAAAATCTTAGAATCCGCAGGAATAGAGAATCCTGCTAATTCTGCAATCTTACAAGCAGGTTGACCAACAATTAGAGGATGAGCAGTACCTCTTGCAGGGTCAATGAAAGGTAAATCAACCATTTTCTTTTCATCAGCCTTGCTTACTAAATATGCACCTCTATATATAAATTCTTTCTTTACTTCTTCATACACATCTTCAACAACAATAACCGATTGTTCTGAAGCACATATCATACCGTTATCAAATGTTTTAGACATAAGAATTGATGATACCGCCATTTTAATATCAGCAGTTTCATCAATAACAGCAGAAACGTTACCGGGTCCTACACCTAATGCAGGTTTACCTGATGAATATGCAGCCTTAACCATACCAGGACCGCCTGTCGCTAAAATACAATCTATATCAGGATGATGTAATAATTCTGCGGATAATTCCATTGTCGGAGTATCAATCCATCCGATAATATCTTTTGGAGCACCTGCTTCAACTGCCGCATTCAATACTATTCTTGCTGCTTCAATTGTTGATTTTGTTGCTCTCGGGTGTGGAGAAAAGATAATAGCATTTCTCGTTTTTAATGCCAATAATGATTTGAAGATTGCTGTTGAAGTTGGATTTGTAGTAGGGATAATACCTGCTAAAATACCTAAAGGTTCTGCTACAATCTTTGTTCCGTTAATTCTATCTTCTTTAATAATTCCACATGTTTTTGCATTTTTATGTTTATTATAAATATATTCTGACGCAAAGTGATTTTTAATAATTTTATCTTCTAAAACGCCCATTCCTGTATCTTCAACAGCCATTTTAGCCAATGGGATACGAGCCTTGTCAGCAGCAGTTGCAGCCGCTTTAAAGATTTTATTAACTTGCTCTTGGCTAAATTTTGAATATTCAACTTGAGCATTTTTTACTCTTGCAATTAATTCATTCAAAGCATCAATACTGTCAACCAGTCCGCTTTTATTCTTTTTTGTGGTTTCTTTAGCCACAGGTCTTTCTTTTAATTTTGGCATATTATATCTCCTTTAATTGTGATTAAATTCCTTATTTAAAATAATATGTTAAACATAAATCATTGTCAAATGCATAAAATATGGCTTTTTACCTTTCTTAATATTGATACTTTTATCACAATTAGGTTTTATTTTGTGAATAAATTCCACGATATACAAAAGAAAAATATCTTCCTATACAAAGGGAGTAAAATTTTACATTCTTCCCTTAGGCTTAAATATAGCAACGCATTAATACACGAAGCAAAATCTCCTGCCCTTTGCAAATATATATTCGCATGTTATAATCTGAATGTAATCAAAAGAGGTAGAGAGTAACATGAGATTTTTAACATTATTATTAACAATGCTTACATTAACAATGAATATATCATTTGCACTTCCATATAAAGCAAATGCAAAAACTGCAAGAATCCCTGCGGGAACAAGATTATCACTTGAATTATTACAAACTGTTGATACACTTGCTTGTCAAGAGGGCGATTCGTTTAATTTGATGCTGCTTAACGATCAAAAAATTGATAATAAAGTGGTACTTCCGGCAGGCTCTGTCATAAGAGGGTGTATACAAAAAGTAAAACCGTCAAAAAGATTATCAAGAGGTGCAGTATTATATCTGGATTTTGACCATGTTGTTACTCCTACAGGCAGACAATTACCAATAAGTTTAAGTGTATATGGATTAACAAATGTCACTTATGACGGGGGAATATATAAAACTCTCGGATACGGACAAGCACTGAAAGATAATTGGACAAAAACTTGCGATATTACAAAAGTGTCAACAAACTATGGTAAAAGAGCAGGAAACGTGCTTCCGGGGTCTCAATATATAACAACTCCTATTTGTGCTTTAGGCGGTGCAATAGGAGGATTTGGGTATCTTCTCGGAGATAGCGTAATAGACCTTTTCAGAAAAGGTGATGATGTAACTCTATTAAAAGGTGCAACCTTAGAAGTTATTCTGGCACAACCGATAGATGTTCCTATCAGTTAATTTATGATTGAGCCTTATTGCTATCTTCCAGTTTCTTTTTTGCATCGGCAAGAGCATCGCTTCCTGCTTTGTCTTTGAATTGCGTTTCAGTTATTTCTGTTTTGCCATCTGCATCATAAAATTTTAATTTTTTATCAACAATTTTATAACCACATTTGCTTCCTGCGGCAGTATAAATCTGCTCAGAATTTGAAACAGAAGCGGCATCTAAAGCAGGTGTACCTAATGATATTGTATTTCCTATGTTCATATCATACATACCGGCAAATTGTGTTTGCATGGAACCTGATTGATTTATCCCTAAAGTTTGAGCAGTCATATTGGAGCCTGTATTATTGATACCTAGTGAAAGGTCGCCATTCCCTGTCCAACCTGTTTGACCTGCTATAAAACTTGATAAAGGTTGTCCGTTTGCAAGGGTAATGCTTTGTGCGGAAGGCATAATAATACTGTTTCGCCATCCCGATGTATTTGATAATCCTGCTAACACATCCTCAATTGCTGCTCCCGTGTTTTGAGAAAATTGCAATAATGCATTTATTCGTTGTTCACTTGGATCAATAGGTGCCATAGTCATACCTCTTATAGTATCTTTCTACATATATATAAACTTTAAGAGTATTGTTCAATTTCAAGGACAACAATATTTGTTACATTTATTTATATTAGTAATAAAAATCAGTTTTCTTTAGCATATCTTTTAATTGAGAGTCTATTTCTTCTAAGGCTTGTTTAAAATTTTTATTTGCGGGATTAAGTTTGCATGCTTGTTCAAAATCAGATTTCGCAAATTGTTGGTTGTCTAATTTTAGATATGTTTGTCCTCTTTTATAATATGCCATTGAATAATTCGGATTTTGTTCAATTGCTGTTGTAAAATTATCGACTGCTTGTTCATAGTTTCCCAATTTATAATTGGATAAACCCATATTAAAATAAGCATCCGGAGAATATTTACACAGTTTTATTGTTTTTTTATAATCTTCTATCGCTCCGTTATAGTCACTTAGTTTGTCTTTCAAAATTCCTCTGTTAATATAAGCATCACGAGAGTGTTTGTTATATTTTATTGCAAGATTGTAATCAGATAATGCTCCGTCATAATCCTCTTGTCTGTCTTTTGCTATACCACGGCTTATATAAGATTTTGAATTTTTCTTGTTTAATTCTATTGATTTATCAAAATCTTCTATAGCAGATTCATAATTTTTTCTTTCAAGCCAAATTCTCCCTCTTGAATAAAAAATATCAGAATTATTCGGTTCAAGTTCTTCCGCCTTTGTGTAATCTTCTATTGCACTGCCATAATCTTTTAAAATAAATTTTAGATATCCTCTTTCGATATAAAATTTTGCACAGTCGGGAGAGTTATTTATCTTTTTATCTATCTTTTTAATTTTTTTAATTATTTGAATATCTGTTAATGCGACATTTGATTTTGCATAAGAAACAGAAACCGTCAGGCAAGTTATAATAAATAAAAGAACTGTTTTTTGAAAAATTTTCATTGGTTAAATTCTTTCGTATGAACCCATAAATCTAAAATATTTAGTATGTTTTTTAATATTTTCCATTGCAGATTTAATAGGTTCTTCTTTAATATGACCGTCAAAATCAAGAAATAAAATATATTCATTCGAATCGAGTTTAGACGGTGTTGCGTGAATATAAGTAATATTTATATTGTGTTCAGCAAACTCTTTAACAATATTATATAAAGTCCCCGGCACATCTAACAAACTGATAGCAATGCTTGAAGTACTGTGCTCAGTCGGCTCTGTTTCAAAGTCGCCAATCATTATAAATTTTGTTTGATTATCCTTATCATTATTAATATTAGGATTTAAAATATTGAGATTATAAATTTCAGCGGTTTTTTCTGTTCCGATAATAGCATACGTAAGGTTGTAAGAGTTTAATAATCTGGCGGCTTCTTCCGTATCTGAGGTATGAATAATATTCAAATGCATCGGAAGTTCATTTTTTACGTATTGTTGACATCTTGCAATCGCAGGAGCAGGTGCAATTAAACCCGAAATATTATATATTTCGCTATTTTTCGATAACAAGCAATTATTAGCAGGCAAAATTGCTTCCGATAAAACTTTTATATGCTCGTTAGATGACTTTATCAGATTATCGTTAGTTTCTCGGATTATACCTTCTTTAGCATTTTCTACAGGTATTACTCCAACTGCATCTTGATCATTTTCAACATAAGCAATTATTTCAGAAATTGTTCTAAAAGGCATTTGATATCCGTTGAGGTTATATTTTTCACAAAAATAATCCTTCGCCATTTCTGTGAAAGAACCGCTCGTTCCCAGGTATGCTATGGTTTTTATTTTTTCCGTATTTTTAAAATTTGACATACCATGATTATAACTTAAATTTTTAAAAATATGCAACAATCATTTTATTTTAAAATCCTCTATATTTATGACCTTAACATGTTGAAAATTCATGAGTAATTTAGTACAATGTGTACATTGAGTATTGCTAAAAGTTATGAGAGGATTTATAAAATGAAATTACACATGCATGTTTTAATTGCACTCGGCTTAGGATTAAAACGAAATTGGCATATCTTTTTCGGATTGATTGCCGGTGTAATTGTGGGTGTATTTTTACATTCACATCAAAATCCGGTTGTTATGGGATTATTAACAATCATAGGACAATTATTTATCAGATTGATTCAAATGGTTGTCATTCCTTTGGTTATTTCTGCGATAGTTATCGGTATAACAAGTGTAGGCGATAATAAACAACTCGGGAAATTCGGGAAAAAGATGATAATATATTATGGTATTATCACAATAGCGGCAGTTACAATCGGTGCAATACTTGCATTATTATTCCAACCGGGATTAGGTGCGGCACATTATATTGCACAAGGAACTGCTCATGATATTCAAAATACTGTAGCATCAACGATTGCTGCACAAAGAGGTCAAATGATAGAATTGTTCTTGAGTTTTGTTCCTCAAAACCCTTGCGAAGCGGTTGCTCACGGGAATATGGTTCAAATCATTGTATTCACTTTGATTTTTGCGGTTGCATTGGCAAAAGTCGGCGACGTTAATCGTTCGTTAGTATCTTTCTTTGAATCGGTTTTTGCAGCAACAATGAAAGTTACTGACTGGATTATGTATTTTGCGGCTCCGGGTGTATTTGCATTAACTGCCAGTGCTGTTTCATCTTTTGGTGCAGACATATTCTTTAGTATTTCAAAATATTTAATGGTACTTGCGATAGGTTTTGCAATTCAATTATTTATTGTATATCCTATATTCTTAAAAGTATTTTCAAAAGTACCTGTGTTAATGTTATATGCAGCAATTGCAGAAGCAATGATGGTTGCTTTTGGTACTGCAAGTTCTTCTGCAACACTGCCTTTGACAATTGCTTGTTGTGAAAAGAGAGGTATCTCGCATAAAGTATCAAGTTTTGTACTTCCGTTAGGTGCAACACTTAATATGGACGGTACAGCGTTGTTACAAGTTGTTGCGGTAATGTTCCTTGCTCAAGCATACGGTGTTGCTTTAACTCCGTTCTTGATTGTTCAAATTGCATTACTCGCTATCGTTGCATCTTCTACAAGTGCAGGTATTCCTGGAGCAGGTTTGATTACAATTGCATTGATATTGAACGGTTTAGGATTGAGTCCGGAACAGTTAGTCGCAGGATTTGCGTTCTTGTTCACTATCGAAAGAATTACGGATATGATGAGAACCTTAATCAATGTAACATCAGATGCAGTTGTTGCAGCGGCTATTGCGGATAATGAAAATGAAATCAATTATGATTTATTGACTAATCCGTCTGCTTATAATGAAATTATTTAGACAACAATTTCAATAAATATATTTAGAAGGAGCAAAATAGTTTGCTCCTTCTTTTGTTAATAAATCTTGCCCGAAATTTGAAAACATGCAATAATAGTTTTGTGGAACAAAGTTCCTTAGATGATTGGATAGTTGAGAAAATAATGTTTGGATTTCCTTTTGAGTTAGATGATTTTCAAAAAGATGCGTGCAAATGTATTGAAAATAAAGAAAGTGTAGTTGTGTGTGCCCCAACAGGTGCGGGTAAAACAGTGATTGCCGAATTTGCTATTCAACAGGCAATAAAAAATGATGAGAGAATTTTTTATACAACTCCACTCAAAGCATTGTCTAATCAAAAGTTTTATGATTTCGGGAAAAAATACGGAACAGAGAGAGTCGGACTTTTAACTGGTGATACATCTATTAATAGAAATGCTCAGATTGTAGTAATGACAACAGAAGTATTCAGAAATATGTTATATTGCACCAATTTTGGTTCAATTACTGATAATATGCAAAAGGTTCGTTATGTTGTTCTGGATGAAGTTCACTATATGAATGATGAACAAAGGGGGACAGTCTGGGAAGAAAGTATAATTTATTGTCCGACAGATGTTCAGATTATTGCACTTTCTGCAACTGTTGCGAATGCGGATAAATTGACTGAATGGATAAATACTGTTCACTCAAAAACAACACTCATAAATACGGATTTTAGACCGGTACCGCTAAGATTTTATTATTTTGACAGTTCACAGCCTAATACTTTGTTACCGTTATTATCTCCGGGAGGGTTGCTTAATAAAAAAATAAAACCTGAGAAGCGTGATTTTCGCAGGGGCCCGAGAGGCAAGGCTCAACAAAAAAGTCATGTTAGAGAAATTGTTCGTAATCTTTATGAAAAAGATATGCTTCCCGCAATATATTTCACTTTTTCACGAAAAAAATGTGATGAACAAATGGAGAAATGCGTTTCTTTAGAACTTATTACAAAAGAAGAACAGAAAAAAATAAAGGAAATCATAGACGAATATATCGCTGAAAATCCGTATTTGTACAATAACAAGCATATAGAATATTTAATGCAGGGAGTTGCATCACACCATGCAGGATTGTTACCGTCGTGGAAAATTCTTGTAGAAAAACTATTTCAACAGGGGTTAATAAAAGTAGTATTCGCAACAGAAACATTAGCGGCAGGGATTAATATGCCTGCCCGCTCAACGGTTATAAGTTCAATAAGTAAGCGTACCGATAGCGGGCATAGAATGTTAACTTCGAGTGAATTTTTGCAGATGTCAGGACGTGCCGGCAGACGAGGTATGGATGAAGTCGGTTATGTCACTATTGTAGGCACTCCGTTTCAATCTCCGCAAGAAGTTGCAGAATTGGTTTTGAGTGATGCAAATCCTCTGGAAAGTAGATTTTCTCCGAGTTATTCAATGGTATTGAATCTTTTACAAAGGTTTAATCTTGATGAAGCAAAGGAACTTATTCTAAAGAGTTTTGGTTATTTTTCATCTAATTCAAGATTATCCGGTTTAATTTCTCAATTAGAACAAAATAATGCAAAAATAAAAGAAAATTCAGAGTTTAAATGTTGGTGCAAACTTACAAATGAAGATTTGCTTGAGTATAACAAAGTACGTAATATATATGTTCAAAACAGGCGGATTGCAAAAACAATAAGAAAACAGGAAAAAGGTAAACACAGACCGCTTTCTGATGAAGCAATCGCTTTTGAAAATTTTGTAAAAGAACAATTGCATAAAATGCATTCTTATAATTGTGATAATTGCAAATTGTATAAAAAACACATGAAAGCAGTGGAATTGATTGAACGTTTTGAAAAGAATGGTGCAAGGCTTCAAAAAGAAATAGAAAATCAACGTGATATATTCTGGAATAAGTTTCTTGCTCACAGAAATGTATTGAATGTATACGAATATTTAAAAGATGATTATCCGACTGAAAGAGGGAAAACAGCATCTCAAGTCCGTTCGGAAAACGAACTTTTCTTATCGGAAATCATTTTCTCAGGAGTTTTGGAAGGTTTAACCCCTGCTGAATTGGCATCCGTAATTTGTTCTGTCACAACAGAAGATGTTAGAAACGAGATGTATTCAGGACTTCCTCTCTCTCAAAAAGTCCGAAAAACCTTGAATAAGATTAAAGATATTCGTCGAAAACTTGATAAGGTTCAAAATGATAATAATGTAGAAGACAGTATGTACATTAACTCGTATTATTCCGCATTAATAGAATTGTGGGTTGTTGGCGAGGAATGGGAAGAAATCGTTAATCAGGCACAAGATGCCAGCGAAGGCGATATCGTAAGGAGTTTTAAACGTGTTGTCGATGTTCTTAGACAATTCACAACAATAGATAATATACCGGAAAGTTTGGCATATACTGCAAGAGAAGCAATAGAGGCAATATTAAGAGAACCTATTGATGTTGATTAAAGAAAATTCTTAAAAACAAAAAGGAAAGTTATAAGATGAACTTTCCTTTCATACTGTGCGAGCCTTCTGCTCTTTGCACAACCTGCGGTTCTACGCCGCATTTCTACATACTTCACTTCACTGTATCACATTATATTAATCTGCATAGCAACTTAATAATTTGTTGTTTCTCATATTTTTTAATGCTCTTAATTCAGTTTGGCGAATGCATTCTTTTGTTACGCCATAAATATTACCGATTTCTTCAAGAGTTCTTTTTGATATGTTCCCAAGTCCGTAACGCATTCTTACAACTTCTTGTTCACGTTCTTTTAATGTTGCAATAACTGCTTCTAAGTCACGTTTTAAGTTTTCTGCTTCTACTGATGCTAATACGTCAGTTTTAGTATCTTCTAAAATATCAGCAACATTCATTTCTTTTCCGTTTGCACATTCCATGCTTCCTTCAATAGAAATGGTCTTTGAATATGCTGATAAGAATGTATCTAATTTATCCGGAGAAATGTTCATTTTTTCTGCAACGTCTTTGTTTTTAACTTGACAATTGTATTTCTTTTCCATTTCTGCCTTGATTTTTGAGAATTTTGATAAAGTTTCTTGAATGTAAACCGGAATTTTCATACTGTGTGATTGTTCGGAGATTGCTTTGAACATTGCTTGTTTTATCCACCAAGTAGCATAAGTTTGGAACTTATAACCTAATTTCCAGTTGTATTTTTCAACAGCAACCATTAAACCCAAGTTGCCTTCTTGTATTAAATCTATTAAAGGTAATGCAGACATGTGTATTGCTTTTTTTGCTACGCTGATAACCAATTTTAAGTTAGATTGAATTAAAATTCTCTTTGCTTCTTCATCGCCTGCTTTTACTTTTTTAGCGATTTCTCTTTCTTCTTCAGTTGAAAGAGCAGGGAATTTTGCGATATCTCTGATATAACGAGCCAAATCCGAATCAGTGCAAGATTTAAGAACTACGTTATCTGATGGTCTTGTTGCTTTTGTGGTTTGTTTCATTCTGATAGGTAAATTGTTAGTCATAGTAAAAAACTC
This sequence comes from uncultured bacterium, assembly GCA_902767275.1. Classification (GTDB taxonomy): domain Bacteria; phylum Cyanobacteriota; class Vampirovibrionia; order Gastranaerophilales; family Gastranaerophilaceae; genus UBA2883. The sequence continues at coordinate 23,237 of CACXGY010000010.1, forward strand.
CTTCTTCGTCGGAGAGGGGGTAAATATAGAAATATTTATTCTCTGTTATTCAGAGTCCTCGCCATTACACGTATTATTTTGTACACAAAGGGTAAATAAATATTAGTGTTGTTAATTGTAAGCAATGTTAAGATGTTTTTTATTTACCGTTTTTATAAAATAGACTAACGAGCATTTTTCTTCCAAACACATTTCAATTCAACTCGGTTTCTATGATATACTTTTTATATACCCATAATTATAAAAAAGGCAACATTTTTTAAATATTTTGTTACAAACTTTTTAAAAAATAAAATTATTACCAATAAAAAACCATTAAAATAGTGCATTTTCTACTTTGTTAAGAATTTTAAACAATTTGTAACAATCAAAGCAACTTTTTTATGGATATATACTTTATATATACATAAGGGATAACTTATTACAGGGTACAATTTAATAGGTAAAACATACGAGGATATCAAAACAAATTCG
>CACXGY010000011.1 GCA_902767275.1 uncultured bacterium
ACGGCACATACTCACGCTTTTTAATAGTGGAGGAGAAAATAAAGAAAAGAGATTAGATTAGTTACATATATCATGTACCCGTATATACAAAGTATATAACATGTTTTGTAATAATTGTTAATATATTACATCAATATAATAAAACGTTAAGTCGCCAATAACAATAAATTCGTGTCCTATAGGGATTAAATCGGAACAATACAATTTGTAACAAAATATTACAAAAATTGTTTAAAAAAGGCAATTTAGTATATACTCACGCACTTTATATAAATATAAGAAGTCATACGGAGATTTATATATGAGATACGGAGAAGTATCAACAGGAGCAGTAAAACCATCAGCAATAACACCAAATCCGACTATTGGAAATGTTCACAATGGCGAAGAAAATACTGCAAAAAATGTATTTACTGACGAAGGAATGCAAATTTCAAACAGTTTTCCTGATTGTACTTATAGTATTTATAAAAATCCGACTAAATTTCAGGCAGCAAGATTTAGCCAATTTGCATACGGTAATGTTAAAGTTGATCCGTCAAGCGGAGATTGGACTGATTTCCGTATTGCTCAAAGATTGAGTGAAAATCCGAAGGCATTTACTGAAAAAGCAACAATAGAACTACAAAAAGTTACTTTGCCGAGATTGCTCGGAGCAAAAAGCAGTAACGATATTATGACAACTGATATCGAAACAGCAAAAAGTATTCTTCCTGAAAGTATCGAATATTTAAAAATGCCTTCTTTAAAAGGAATGCCGCCAAGTGTAGTTTGCACATTGCCAAACGGCGAAAATATTACTTTGCAGGAAGCCTTGCAAAGACATCAAGCAGGTACATTGGTTGCATAATAAAAGGATTTCATAACTATTTATTTTATAACCTCTTTTTGATATTATTACAGAGTAAAAAAGAGGTTATTTTATGTTTAATAAAAATAGTATTACCGTTAAAAATATTATATTTCTTTTAATGGTTATTATATTGATTAAATTTTTCTCACAAATAACGACTACTGTAATGTTATTTTTTGCGGCTTATGTTTTTGCGTGTTCATTGAACCCGTTAGTTGATAAATTCAGTACGAAACTCAGCCGTCCTATGGCAACAAGCATAGTAATGTCCGGGATTACACTTGTGATTTTTGCGGTGGTTATTCCTCTCATTATTATTGCCATTAAACAAATTGAAGTATTGTTAGTTAGTTTGCCTAATCAGTTTGAAGCAATCAAGAACTTTATATACACAAAACAGATTCTTGGCAGAACAATTGTATCTATGATTGATATTCCTTCTTTATTAGAACCTGTTTCTAATTTTACCAAAGAGTTAGTTAATCAATCAATTGCCATTACATTAAATTTTGCGTCGGCACTCGTATACTTGCTTGCGATGTGTGTTATAACATATTATTTTGTTGTAGATAAGGCAAGAATAAAAAAGGGTTTTTTACTTTTGTTTCCTGAACATATTAAACAAAAAGCAAATAAAATAATGACTTCAATTTCCGAAAAAATAGGAAGTTATATAATAGCACAGATAACAGTTATAGCAGGAGTAGGTTTATGTGTAATGATACCGCTTCTTGTTATGAAGGTAGATTGTGCGGTGTTATTGGGTCTTTTGTCTGCAATACTCGATTTAATTCCGATTGTAGGCCCGACAATTGCTTGTATAATATGTATTTTTATGTGTTATCATTACGGGGCTTTTATACTTAGTTTGGTAATATTTTTCTTTTTACTGGCACAATGGATTGAAAATAATTTTATCAGACCGTATGTCTTTGGAAAATTTATGGATTTACATCCGTTGATTATATTTTTTGCATTATTTGTTACCGCAAAGTTTTTCGGTGTAATCGGTGTTGTTTTTGCACCTGCAATTGCAGCAACTATTGCTGTGTTGGTGGATGAATTGTATATAAAACCTATTAATAGGACTGCTGAATAGATGACGGAGAAGTATCTGTACGAAAGAAAATTGAATAAATATTCTGATTATAACGTATGGTTTGCGTTCCCTGAGTGTACGTCTTTTTCATTGTCGTCTTTAGGATTTTTGTGGTTATTTAAAGAAATTGACGAAACAGAAAATATTTATATAGAACGAATTTGTACAGATACGGAAAAAACTGTTTTAAAACCGTCAGAAGTTGATTCAATTGGGTTTTCGTTTACGTTTGATATGGATTTTATGAATATTTTTTCTATGCTTGAAAAATATAATATTCCGTTCAAACGAAGCGAGCGAAATAATTCTCATCCGATTATTTTTGCAGGCGGGCCTGTTTTGACTACAAATCCTGCACCATACAAAGATATTTTCGATTTTATAATAATAGGTGATGGAGAAGGTGTGAATGTTAAAGCCTTGAATATTTGTCGTAAAGTAAAAAAAGATATTCAAGAAGGAAAAATTGAACAAGAGAATTTTAAAACAACACTTTATAATGAATTATCAAAAGTTGAGGGAATATATGTTCCGACGATTCATAATTTTAATAATAAAGTTAAAAAATCACATTCAAAACTTGAAAAATGTATATATACTCCTATTTTGAGCGAAAATAGTTTCTTTTCGGATACATTTATAATTGAAACATCAAGAGGGTGTTATAACTGTTGCGGATTCTGTATTGCTTCATATATTAATTTACCTGCAAGATTCGTAAAATATGAAACTATTATTGAAAAAATAGAACTGGGTTTAAAACACACAAATAAGATAGCACTTTTAGGGGCTTTAGTCAGTGCACATCCTAAATTTGAACAAATTTGTGAATATATATACAATAAAATTCAATCAGGAAAACAGATAGAGATGAGTATTTCATCGATGCGGGCAAATACAATAACTCCAACGGTTGTTAAAACACTTGTTGCTGCAGGACAAAAAAATATAACTATCGCAATTGAAGCAGCAAGTGAAAGATTAAGAAAAACAATAAACAAACATATCTCCGAAGAACAAATATTTAATGCTATAAGAGTATCAAAAGAAAACGGATTAAAAGGTATAAAAATCTATGCAATGCTCGGACTTCCGAGCGAAACAGATGAAGATGTAAAAGAGTTTATCAGATTAGCGAAAGATTTAAAATCTGAGTTTAAAGGGTTTGATATAACATTTTCTTTCTCTACATTTGTTCCTAAACCTCATACTCCGCTTCAATGGTCAAAAAGAGAGGATACAAAATCTTTAGAGAAGAAAGAAAATTTCTTGAAGAAAGAATTTCATAAGATTGGGGTTAGTGCAAGATTTTCAAGTGCCAAATGGGATTATTATCAAACCTTATTATCCAGAGGGGATGAAACAATTACCGACTATTTAATAGAGGTATATAAACAAGGCGGAAAAATCGGTGCATATAAATCTGCAGCAAAAATGTTGAATATAGATGTGGAAAAATATACGACAAGAGGGTATTCTTTAAATGAACAATTCCCGTGGGATATAATAGATATCACTCCGGGAAAAGAACTACTTATAAAAGAACACAAAAGATTAATGACTCAATCCTAAGCCGCTTCAGGTTGTTCTTGTTCTGCTTTTATTCTCTCTTGTGCGAGAAGTTGTTGTTTTAACATTTCTTCTTGCTGACGTTTTAATTCTTCTTTATCAATAGTCGGTTTGTTTTCGGTTTTGTCAGGGTCTTGATATGCCAAGTCTTTATTTTCAGGAGCGTCAGGTTCGTCAGGTTTAACATCGCCATTTTTGATGCCACCTGTATTTCCGTCTTGTCCGTTCACTTCTGAGCCATCCTGTTCAGGATTTGTTGCACTAAGCATACCTTCGCCTGAAGGGGTCGGTTCACTTGCAGGAGGTTGACCTAAATTGATACCTGCAAACGGGCTTACGTATTCACTTGAATTACCCAAATTAACAGAGGTAGGCGAATTAAACGCAAGTGATTCAATTACAGCCGTATGGCTTGCATCATATCCGCTTGAGCCTTGATTATTTTTATTATCTCCTGCACCGCCGGACATATCTCCGTTTTCAGGAGCAGTCAATGAGCCTGAAGTTACACGTTGTCCTGAACCGCCCGGAACATCAAATGCAACTTCTCCGCTCCCTCTGGATGTATCAACAGCATTTGTATTATCAGTAATTCCACCTGTTGATTGATTTGAGAATGAACCCATACCGGCACCTGATGTACCTTCGCCGTAAACTTTATTTGCAGTAAAGATATCAGTGTCTTTTGCTAAAAATACGGCATCTTCAGGTATTCCTGATGCAGTCATACCACGTTGTCCGCCTTGTACAAGTTGACCGTTAGGATTTAACCCTAACTGCTGGTAACGTTCAAAAGGGTCTTTTCGCTTTAAATATTTATCATCTTCAATTTTAAATGCCATGATAAACCTTATTTATGCTTGCTCTCTTAAACATATAAAGTATTTTAAAATCTCTCAATTTCAATCATGGTGCATGTTGTAACATGTCTTAACATGTGATAATAAATTCCTTATAGATAATTCTTTATTAAAAAATTTATATTATATTTTCTTAGTATATATTATTAAATTTATAATAATCAGCAACCACACCGGCTTAGTAATAACAAAATCTTAACAAAGCCGACTCCCCTTATCAAAGGGAGTTATAAAAAATCCGAATGCCTTTAAAAATTAGCCATTTCTTCAACAAGTTCTTCTCTGGATACTAAAGGTGTCGAATCCCTAGAAGTGCCATCGTTACCCATGCGTTCACTTTGATGGATTTCGCCAACTGAACTATCTGTAGCAGGTTTTGGAGTGACTTGCTCTACAGGTTTGTTATGAGGACTTACTTTATTATTTAACATATATAACAATTGTCCTTCAAGTTGTGGATTTTTATAAAATTTTGAAATTATTTCATTTTTCAAAAGATTATATTGAATAGCAGAATACTTGTCTGCTCCTTTTTCTTGCAAATGAGCAATCCAATTCTCAAGTTTATGATATGCGGCTTTTAAATCAGGTGATAATTTACTAATTAAAGATTGGATTTTTTCATTATCTTTTAATATTTTACTTGATTCTTTATATTTATCCTTCAATTTTTCTATAAGATATTTGCAGATTCTGCTGTCTTTAAAAGCAGTTGTGATTTCTTCTTTATACTGCTTATATCTGGTTTTGGTTAAATCTGTCAACTTAGAAATTTTTTCCGAATACAAATGGAATTTTACCTGCATTTGTTCAGGTAATGCTTCAACAATTGACTTAACTACCGAATTTTTAATCTCAGCATTTTTCATTTCCAACATTTTTTTGTTCAACTCAGAACCCAATTGTCGTTTTATGTCAGAATTTTCAAATGCTTCAGAAATTTCTTTTTTAATTTCTTTGTATGTTGCTTTATCAACTTTATCCAATTTTGATATTTTCTTTGATAAACCATCATATTTTGCTTTCGCTTCCGGAGATAATTCATTGTAAAGTTTTTGGAATTTTTCTTTTTGAACGGCTGCTTCATCAACTTTTTCGGCTCTAGAGTTAGAAGCAGGTTCATCTGCTCTTGGTGCTGGAGTATCATTTACTCTTTCATAACTGTATTCAGTGCCGTTATTATTTGTTCTTTTTAATTTTAATCCTCTTTCTGTCAAAATATCATTAATCATTGTTTTTTGTGCAGTACAATCATGAGAATTTATAAAATATCCGGTTCCGTCTTCTCCGGTTTTCCTGAGATATTTTCTTCCGTCATTTTCATAGTTTTTTAATCTTTGATATTCAGCAACAAGTTCGTCATTAGACATTTCAGAATATTGTTTTCTTAATTCAGCCTTATCAGCACCCAATCTTTCTATAAATGCATCTTGTTCTGACTTCGGAGCAGGGGTTGGGTCTTCTGTAGGAACTACTTTGCCTTCCACTTCAGGTTTTACTCTGCCTTCTGCTTCATGTTCTACTCTGCCTTCTGCTTCATGTTCTACTCTGCCTTCTGCTTCATGTTCTACTCTGCCTTCTGCTTCAAGTTCTACTCTGCCTTCTGCTTCATGTTCTACTCTGCCTTCCACATCAAGATCTACGCTTTCTTCCACTTTTTCTTGAACACGTTCAGCGGCGACAGGTTCTCTTGACGGAGTTACACCTGTTTCGATTTCTATTTTTCTTTGCTCTATCATACCTTCAATTGCACGTCTTTGTTTTCTGTTTTGTAATACTCCGATTCTTTCTTTTAATTGTTCTGCACCTTCTACAGTAGTGATTTTTTTGAGTTCTGCTTCAACATCATTTTTAAGACTTGCAAAATTAGTATCATTCAATTTCCCGACAGAACGAGGTGCCGGATTATTTTTAGTAATTCTTTGCAATACTGTTTCAGGCTTAACTTCAACATGAGGTTGAACAGACGGAGTAGGATGAACATTATTATGTGCAGGCCTTATCCCTAAACCGTGGATATAACCCAAACTTGTCATTGTAGTGTTTAATACTCCTGCTGTATTTATAGAACCGTCTTCATTGATTATTCGGATATTATCCATAAATTCTCCGCCGTGGAAATGTTGAGTAATCAATGATGCTGCGGAAACATCTGCCCCATAGCCCGCAACATTAGTAACTATTCTTCCTGCGGTATTCATATTTTGAGTTATAATTGATGTTCCGCCTCCGATGAATGTACCGACAGCAGCGTATGTTCCAACCTCTTGAGATTTATTTTCGACAGCACCTCTGCGTTCTAATGTATTACCTGAAACACTTGTAGAAAGATTTGTTTTATCCATTACATATTGTGCAGTTTCAACTTTTAATCCTGCCTGAACAGCATTAGTCGCTAATTTAACAACCTTATACTCATTAGTCGCAGCATTTACAACTTTTATAACTTTATATGTTTGTCCTGCTACCTGAACAGTTTTACCAACTCCAAGTCCGGGGATAGGAATAACCATTGTAGCAAGTCCAACAGTTATATCAAGTCCCATTTCACCATATTGTTGATGTCTTAAATATGTTTGATTAAAGGTTTGTAATTGTTCAACTGTCTTGCCTGTTAACTTTTGAACTGCTTCTTCAAATGTAACAGATTTGCCATTTTCATCTACTAACTGTCCTCTTGCCGCAAGTTCTAATTTATGAATATTTGAAGTCGCAATAGTATATTGATTTGACATATCATCTCTTGTTGTACCCATAAACATATTTTGACGAATATCATTTACAAAAGACATCTTAAATCCTTCATCAAAAACATTACTTAAATGAGAATTTTGTAAGGACATAATTTGTGACTTGTATTGATTAACAAAACTAAGGTTTGAATCAATTTCACTTTGGGTAAGTTCTTGAGCAGATGATTTATATAAAACGAGATTGTTGAAATTAATATTACCTTCTGTTTCATGATGAATCTTGCTAATCATTTGATTGTAAGTTTCCACACCCAGTTTTTGTTTAACCAATTCTAAAATTTCGTAATTTTGTAAAAGAGCAAGTGCAGTTGATGCATAATCTTCAGCGGATTGATGTGATCTTGCTGCAACTGCCGGTGCATTACTTGCATCCATATATGGATTTGTTAAATCATCTTCTGTTTCTTTATATTTATCAATAGAATTTTGCAATGCAATTATAACTTGATTAGCAATTTCTTCATTAGTATATGTACCGTATCCGGTAATCATTAAATCTGCAGTAGTTGCATCTTTTGCAACATCTATTTTTGTTCCGTCTACACCTTGTAAATTATTTATCATTTGATATACACTTAAATCATGACTTCTGTATGCATTTTGTTTATCTCCTTTTGCCGCATACATAAATCCGATTTCTGCACGAATTCTTGTTATATCATCTTGTGATAAAAAGGCATTTTGACTGCTATTTTCAGGATCATATTCTAATCCTGCATCAGCAAATATTAGTTGCTGCATAAGATCTTGTTGTGCGTATATAGATTGTTCTGCTGCCGCTCTTTCATTACCTTGAATTAATGCAAGATTTGCTGCTTCTATTTCTTTAACATCGCCATCTGTAATGTTATATAAAGTTGTTTGTAGTGCATCTTGTCCTTTAATATGTTGAGTATAACCTTGATCTTTGTTATATTTTGCCAAACTTGATTGTAAATTATGATAATCCGTTCTGCTTGATACCGCTCTTAATCCCTTGTTTCTGTTTGCAGATTTATCTCCATAAGTTGTAAGGTTAGTTAATATAATCTCATCTCTTCTTGTTTGATCCAAAATAGCACCGTTTGATACTAAATCAGCATTAAGTTCATATATTTCATGGAGTTGAACTTCACTGCCTAAAAATGCTTCATAAGCACTCTTATAATCGCCCTCTGCTTGATAACCTTTTGTTTCATAATGCTTATTTATTTCTGCCAACACAGCAGGGTCAACAATTTTATTATTTGCTTGGGTTAATTTATCTTCATCTGTACCCAGTCCAAAAAACCATCCGTCTGCAGAATCATCTAATTCTTTGACAATAGCGGCAGCCTCGTGTTTTGCCATATTTACCGCTCTACCGTTTGCATCAAAGTACCATACTCTGCCGTCTTTACCTTTGAATCTCGTAACACTATTATTTGATATTGCTCTGTTGCTTTCTTGTAATGCCTGTTTTCTTTTTGCATCTTTTTCATTCTTCAGTTGTGTCATATACATATCACGGGCATCTTGTGCTGAAACATAAGAATTGTTTAATATAACTCTATCGCCAAATTCTCCTTTTTTACTTCCGCCTGAAACAACAATATAATTTCCTTTTTCATCAACTGCGTAATATCTGCCATGTCCGTCTTTTCTTGAACCGACAACTGCAACGGTTTTTCCGCCTTTTAAAGTAACTTTTTTTGTACGATCATAAAAGTTTGTTTTTTGAACGTAAGTTTCTTTTAATATTTTTTTATCATGAGATGCAACATGCAAATTACCTTTGCTGTCTTTTACAAGTAATCTTGCTCTATTATTTAACGTTCCTACTATAGTATAAGTTTCTTTACCGTAAGTGAATTTCTCTCCTGCACGCTTATAATCTTTTAACCCGAGTTGTCTGTATTGAGCATCAAGATTTTTTGCTCTTTGTTGGGCAATCGCTTTTTGTCTTGCACGTTCTTGTGCTATCTTTCTTGCTCTTTCATCAGCAACGGCCTTATCTCTTAAAGCACCTTGCTGATCTTTTCTGCCTTTTAACGCTTTTGTATCCGCTTCTAGTTTTTTAGGAACAACGATTATTTCGCCTGCTTGGAAATCTTGTCCCGCCTTTTTACCGTTAGCAGCAAGCAATTCTGCTTTTGTACATCCGAATTTCTTAGCAATAATTGCGGCATTTTCTCCATATTGAACAACAATTCCTGTTGTATTACCATTTTCATCATATTTTACAGTATATGTTTTTCCGCCAACAACCTTTTGTTGTTCGATAAGTTTATTGTCTTTGCTATAAATATTTGTTGTTATATTAGAGTTAGAACTATTTGTTATTTTCTCTGTTCTGCCGTTTGCAGTTGTGGTTACATCAGTCGTTATACCATCTTTTGTAGTAATTACCTGATTATTTCCTCTGTATTCAACAACAGTCTTGCCGTTTTTATCTTCAACAGTTTCAATTCTGCCGTTAGTTGTATACTGATATGTTGTTGTTTTTTTATCAGCAGTTGTCTTTCCTTCTACCTTTTTAGATAATTGTCTTTTACCGTTTTGATAGGTGTATACTTCTTCTGTATCATCAGTTTCTACAGTTTCCACACTCTCTTTCCCGTTTGTGTATGTGATTGTGGTTTTCTTGGTTGTCTTTTTATCAGGGGATTTTTCTTCTATAACTTTACTTTTAACAGTAGTTCCGTCTGCTTCATATTCAACAACGGTAGTATTTCCGGTTGTTTCGTCTGTTGTTGTTTCAGATAATTTTGTACCGCCTTTAAGGGCAGTTCTAATCTGTTGACCGTTTGCAGACACAACTTGTTCTGCTACTTTTGTTGTTTGATTAAATGTTTCTGTTACTTCGTTTCCGTCTGAATTACGGAATTTTGTAACTACAGCATTGTTATCATCCACTACTGAACTTATAACAGATTTTGCCTTTGATTCAACAAATTGAAGAAAATCAAATAATTTTTTTGCATCAATGTCGTTTAATTTATTTTTATTATTTTCATTTTTATTAAATTCTTCGATAAATTTTTGTGCTTCTTTTTCAGAAAAAACAGAATTTTTCCCGTGTTTTGCGTACTGCTGAACTTGTGTTTGTATTGATTGAATTTCATCATCTGTTAAAACTTGGTTACCATTATCAAAAGCATCAAAAATTGTGCCGAAACCTGCTTTTTCGGCATCTTCTCGTTTAATACCGCCTCTTAGCCCATCTTGATTCAGAGAGCCGGCATTTCCATGTTTTCCTAATCTTAAATCTGCAGTATTTGACATTGACAACCTGTTGGTTTCTTATTCCTTAGTACACATGGTTTTTAACGGCATAAACTCTAATAACTTTAAACATGCTGAGCAATTCGTAACAATTCTTAATATAATTTTTAAAAAATTTGTTACAAATTATTAACAAAAAGTCAATTATTAGAATAAAAAATACTTTATATAAGTGGGATAAGTTATAGAGTATTAATATAGTTATGAGGAATAAGTAAAATGGCAGTCGGAGCACAAGACAGAATCGACAAGTTACTTGTCAAAAAATATGCACAGCAGCAGGTAGATAATCACGAACTGGGAATAAACGCCATGGTGTCACCGGAGAAAATGATGGATGCAATGAATGATTATGCCGCCGTACATCGGAACATACTATTTATGTCAGGGCGGATAAACGACCTGTGTGCCGGACTGAAGGCCAAGTCGAGGTATGCGGTTCCTATTCAGCGACTGCAGCAGGCCTCGTGAAAATAGTTTTAATAACTAAAACGACGAACTTAATTTGAGTTCGTCGTTTTATGATTTATTTTATACAAATTCTTATTTCTTTAAGAAATCAGGAATTTCAATATTCGTAAAGGTTTGCATAGGCGGTATGCTCGGAGATGGAGCAGAACCTATACCTGCAGGTGTACCTACAGAAGTATTCAAACCTGAGAATATAGTATCAATAGATGGTGCCACAGATTCTCTTGACGGTGCAACTATTGCAGCAGATTGAGGTTTTAATTCAAAACCTGTTGCAATTACCGTAACAGAAATTTCGCCTTGTAATTCTTCATCAATTGATGTACCAATGATAACTTTTGCATCATCAAGAACTGCATCATTGATTAAGTTAATAGCATCTGTTAACTCAAACAATGTCATATCAGGGCCGCCTGTGATATTAACAATCAAACCGCTTGCACCGTGGATAGAAGTTTCAAGCAAGTTAGAATTGATAGCAATTTTTGCTGCTTCCATTGCTCTGCCTTCGCCTGAACCACGACCAATACCCATAATTGCTGAACCGGAAGCCAACATTACACTCTTAACATCAGCAAAGTCAACGTTAATCAATCCTGGGATTGTAATAATATCAGAGATACCCTTAACCCCTCTTAATAGAACTTCATCAACAACTACGAATGCATCTTGAACACCTGTTCTTCTGTCGACTACTTCTAACAATTTATCATTAGGAATAACCAATAATGAGTCAACTGCTTCTCTAAGTTTTTCCAAACCTTGAGCCGCTTGAGCCATTCTGCGTTTTCCTTCAAAAGAGAACGGTTTTGTAACAACACCGACTGTTAAAATACCCAAATCCTTAGCAATCTTAGCAACTACAGGAGCAGCACCTGTGCCTGTTCCGCCACCCATACCTGCTGTTACAAATACCATATCTGCACCTTCCAATGCAGCCGTAATTTCTTGTTGTGCTTCTTCTGCAGCCTTTTCCCCAATTTGAGGTTCTCCGCCTGCACCTAAGCCATTTGTAAGTTTTGAACCCAATTGCAACTTATTTTTTGCAGATGAATATCCTAAAACTTGCAAATCTGTATTCATAATCCAGAACTCAACACCTGTAAGTCCTGATTTTATCATTCTTTCTACAGCGTTTCCGCCGCCGCCGCCAACACCGATTACTTTAATCTTTGCAGGGTTACCCATTTGTGCTGCCGTTTTGACAGGAGCAGGTTCTGCTGTTGGTTCTTTTCTTCCAAAAATATCCGGTCCTAAATTTTCCACAATATAACCTCATTTTTATCTGTTTTACTCTAATAATATATTACCATACTATTGTAAATAGGGAAAATAGTAAAGAAATTTTGCAAAAACGTAACGAAATATTTCATAATAAATTAATAAATGTTAATATTTCAAAAAAAAATAAGCAATTAATAATTTTACCTAACTTGAAATCTATGTAAGATTATGATGATTTCAAACCAACAAAACAACATTTATAATAATTATACCCAACAAAAGCCTGTAAAAGTTAACTTTACGGCTAGTCCTGATGCCGAAAAACTTGCCTTCAAAACAAAAGATTTCTTTATAAGAATCAGAGGTTATGGCAAAAACAAAAAATGGGCTGAAAAAGTCATTGAAGCAACAGATAATACTGTTAAAGAATTACGAGAAGGTAAAGATTATGATGTCGTTCTTTCAGATTTAGCGAAAGGAATGGGACGAGCAAGTCAAAAATGCGATGACTTTGCTAAACAATACTACAGCGGTATTCTTAGAGTAGATCGTCCCGGATACAATTCTACCGGAGAAGTTCACAAGACTAATCTGAGGACAGAAGCACAAAATCAATACAAATCATACAAGAAAAGATTGCACAAACGAGTGGTAAATCCGCTGCCAAATCCATATCCTAATATAAGTTTAACCAAAATAATTGATGAAAACAAAAATACTATTATGATTCATGGAGATAAAGAAGCAATTAATAATGCTCTTGATATGGTCAACAAATTATTCAACGGTTTAAAAATTCATATAGAAAAACCCGAACAGGTTTCTGCAAAAAATCTTGATGAAATAAACTCAACTATCGCAGAAATTCGCTGGATTATGGCACACGCAACACCTTGGGAAAGAGGAAGTGATGCGATTGCAAACTCTTTTATGCGTGCATTATACAAATCTATGGGGATAAAAACTTACCAATCTAAGCGAGGTTTATCATTTGACCTTCAAGCATATTGTACCCCGCTTGAAGAATATAAAGAAAACTTCTCATCATATTTCAGAAAAAAACCTAAAGTTATGGAATAGACTATATAACTTCTTTCCATAAGTTGGAATAAACATTAAAAAAGAGTTATCGTTTTGATAACCCTTTTTTATATGACTTAATTAAGATCTACGCAATTTCTGCTTTATCTTTTTGCGGAAGTTTTACAACCTCTGCCTTATTACGTTCCTCAACCATTTTCTTCGTTATAACAAATTTTTCAATGTCTGATTTTGAAGGGATTTCATACATGATATCAAGCATTAATTCCTCTACAATAGAACGCAATGCTCTGGCACCTGTCTTACGTTTGATAGCCTCTTGAGCAATCAATTCAATCGCATCAGGTTCAAATTCCAAATCAACGCCATCCATTTTTAATAAACATTGATATTGTTTAATAATAGCATTCTTTGGTTCGGTTAATATCATCTTAAGAGTCTTTTCATCCAACGGATCAAGAACCGCATAAATAGGAATACGACCAATGAACTCAGGAATCAAACCAAACTTAAGTAAATCTTCCGGTTGAAGTTTCTTAAGCATTCTTGCCGCTTCAAGTTCTTTTTCAGCCTTAGTTCCTGCACCTTTTGCTCCGAAACCTATAGATGAACCTTCTTTAACTCTGTGACCTATAATCTTATCCAAATCAACAAACGCACCACCAACAATAAATAAAATGTTGCTTGTGTCAATTTGTATAAATTCTTGATGAGGGTGTTTTCTTCCGCCTTGAGGTGGAACATTAGCAACAGTACCTTCAATCATTTTTAACAATGCCTGTTGAACACCTTCGCCTGAAACATCACGAGTAATAGAAGTATTTTCCGATTTACGGGCTATCTTGTCTATTTCATCAATATAGATAATTCCTCGTTCTGCTTTTGATGAATCGAATTCAGCATTTTGATATAATCTCAGCAAAATATTCTCAACATCATCACCGACATAACCTGCTTCAGTTAATGTAGTTGCATCCGCAACCGCAAACGGAACATCAAGGAATTTCGCCAAAGTTTGAGCCAGCAAAGTCTTACCGCTACCCGTCGGTCCGACTAACAAAATGTTTGACTTTTGAATCTCAACATCTGTTTTATCTTTATTATGTTCCAAACGCTTATAATGGTTATACACAGCAACGGATAAAACCTTTTTTGCATCATCCTGACCTACTATATGTTCATCAAGGTGTGCCTTGATTTCGTGAGGTTTAGGAATAGTTTTTAAATTTTCTTCTGTTGAAGATTCTTCTTCTTTCTTTGCATCTTTCTCTTTGTTTTCAAAAAATTCTTCATCAAGTATTTCATTACAAAGTTCAACGCATTCATCACAAATGTACACATCAGGACCTGCAATGAGTTTTTTTACTTGATCTTGAGTTTTTCCGCAAAATGAGCATTTCAATCTGCTATCATTAGCCATGATTATCTCCTATATTGCATCTTTTGTAATAACTTTATCAATCATACCGTATTTTAACGCTTCATCCGGTGTCATGATATAATCTCTGTCAGTATCTTTTTCAATCTTAGCGATATCTTGTCCTGTATTAGATGCCAAGATTTCATTCAAAGATTTTTTAATTCTGATAATTTCTTGTGCTTGAATTTCAATATCAGTAGCCTGACCTTGAGCACCACCTAAAGGTTGGTGGATAAGTACTCTTGAATGAGGTAATGCCATTCTCTTACCTTTTGTTCCTGAAGATAACAAGAACGCACCCATAGATGCTGCTTGACCTAAACAGATAGTGCTGACATCTGCTCTGATATGCTGCATTGTATCATATATTGCAAAACCTGCAGTTACACTACCACCCGGACTGTTAATATACAACATAATATCCTTTTCAGGGTTTTCGCTGTCTAACAAAAGTAACTGTGCAACAATAAGGTTCGCAACCATATCATCTATTTGTGTTCCTAAAAAGATGATTCTTTCTCTTAATAATCTTGAAAAAATATCAAATGAACGTTCGCCTCTGCTTGATTGTTCAATTACAACAGGTACAAAACTCATATTTTTATTCCTTTCTTTTAACTAATATTATATATTATTTTTTGATTTTGACTTCGTAGTTTTCGCTGATTTTGTTGCTTTTTCTTTTTTGGGTGCAACATAATTAAACGTATTATTTTCAACAAGGAACGAAATAACTTTTTCGTTTAAAATTTGTTGAGAAATATTGTTCATCATACCCGGATTTTGGAACATATATTTTGCAAATGTTTCTCTGTCCATTTGGTACATAGCACTCAAAGAATCAAGTTTTGCAGTCAAAGAAGCCTGATCAACAGAAATATTTTCTTCTCTTGATATCTTATCAATAATAAGCGAATTTTTTATTCTGAATAAAGCATCTTCATTGATTGTTTTCATAATGCTGTCAAGTCCTTGAGCCTCAATTGCTTGTTCCCATGTAAACCCTTGAGTTTTCAATTTTTGCTTATATTCTTCAAGCAATGAGTCTGCTTCCCTTTTTAGCATCGCATCATGAATATCAACTTCAACTTCTTCATGGAGTTTATCCATTATCGCTTTTTCAGCATTCTTCTTATCAACAGATTCTTTTTGTTTATCAATATAGTCTTGAATATCAGCCTTTAATTCATCAACAGTTTTGAACGGCCCGACTTTTTGAGCAAAATCGTCAGTCAATTCAGGTAATACTCTTTCCTTAATCTCGTGAATTTTACATTTAAACACAGCCGGTTTACCTGCCAATTTTGCTTCATGGTAATTTTCAGGGAATGTTACATTCACATCAAAATCAGTGTCAAGAGGTCTGTCAACCAATTGTTCTGCAAACCCCGGTATAAAATTAGAGTTTGCTAAATCCATTGTATAATTTTTGGCATCGCCGTGTTCAATTTTTTCTCCATCAACATAGCCGTCGAAATCAAAAACGATTACGTCATCTGATTTAGAATTCCTATCTACAACTAACTCTAACTTTGCAGATTGGTTCAACAAGTTGTCTAAAGACTTGTCGAAAGCATCTTCAGGAGTTTTGTATTCTTCAACATCTAAAGTTAAACCTTTATATTGTTTAAGAGTAACTTCAGGTTTAAGTTCGATAGTAGCATTTACTTTTACGTCTTTACCAACCTCAAACTCATAGTTTTCAACTCTGGGTTGCATAAGAACTTCTAATTTGTTTTCAGAAATAACTTGTTGAAATGCAGAAGGAAGTAATGTTTCAAGTGCTTCAGCAACAATTCTTTCTTTCCCAATTTGACGTTCAACAATATTTCTTGGGGCTTTTCCACGTCTAAAACCCGGAATATTAACGTGCTGGGCATAAGATTTAACCGCTCTGTTATATGCGTTCAGACCATCTTTTGCCGGAATCTCTATTGCAACCTTTGCAATATTATGGTCTTCTTTTTCAAAATCGATTTTCATATTTTCACCTTTATACAATTGTAATTACTAATAGTTAACCAATATAAGACTACATCAAACAAGAAAAATAAGCAACTTTATTACAAAATAGATTGAGTAGAATTCTACATAATATTTGGTATTAATAATAAAAAAAAAGAGAACAACTGTTCTCTCTTTATACTCATATTATGTATTTAATAATTCTATTATGCTCTTTATATAAAATATTGTCAAGATAAACAACTTTTTTGCATTTTGTAAATTATACCTTGTAAGATATACCTAAAATTAATAATTATTGATATAATGGAGAGGTTAAGTTTATTATATGTGAAAGGAGAGCAAAAATGGCAGTATACGTATGTACAGTATGTAATTGGGAATACGATGAAGAAAAAGGATACCCTGAAGACGGAATTGCACCGGGAACAAAATTTGAAGATTTACCTGACGATTTTGAATGTCCGATATGTCATGTAACAAAAGATATGTTTGAACAGTCATAAGAAAATTTGAATAAAAAGGCGGGCGATATCCCGTCTTTTTTGTAAAGGATTTAATATTTAATATAAAACTTGATTTTAAAAAATGTTCATGATAGATTAAGACTTGCTGAGATATAAACAGGGTAAATCGGCGGTGCAAGCGGTGCCGTTTAGTGCGAGGCGCAGAAATGAGCCGGATTGAAAATTAAATAAACAGATATATGGGCTGCTAGCTCAGGTGGTTAGAGCGCACCCCTGATAAGGGTGAGGTCGGTGGTTCGAGTCCACTGCGGCCCAGATAAAAAA
>CACXGY010000012.1 GCA_902767275.1 uncultured bacterium
AATATGCGGGGGTAATTCAGTGGTAGAATGCCTCCTTGCCAAGGAGGATGTCGCGAGTTCGAGCCTCGTCTCCCGCTCCATTAAAAAACAAGATAGGACAAGCATTTCAGACTTGTCCTTTTTTAATGTTTTAATGATTTTTACCCCTTAAATTTACCCCTTGTGTAATTTTTGTGTAATCCTTATATTTGTAAACTCGGTAAAAACAGGTGATACTGCGTCAAAACGACTAATTGATATCTTCATAATTTTTCCCGTAATTGGATAGTTTTTCAAGTGCACTGATTTTCTGCTCTTTCATTGGGTGGGCATACCTCATTGTAGTCTGTATTTTCTTGTGATTGAGAATTGCCTGCACAACAGGTACGGGTACTCCAAGTGCAATGAGTCTTGTTGCTGCCGTATGTCTTAAGTCATGAAATCTGAAATTCTTTACATTTGCCAATTTAAGCACCGTTCTAAAACTACGATCTGCATTTTTATAATAAGTATTGGTTGCATGGTTTGTAAATATATACTTACTATCAGGATCAGCGGTTTTCATTTCTGTTAAGATTTCATAAAGTCTATCACTTAAAGGTAGAGTGTGTGCTATATCATTTTTGGGATTGAGTATCGTAAGTTCCTTCCGATCTAAATCAACACAATCCCATGGCATTGTTAAGATTTCACTCTTCCTCATTCCTGTATATAGTGCAATAAGTATTATTGGCTTTAACCGTTTATGATAAGATTTATATCTTTTTTTCAGCCGTAATAACTCTTCGGGCGATAAACCCATAAATGAATAATCACCATCGCAGACCTTAAGTATTCTATCCTCTTCGGCAAGAGATAGGTGCCGTTCTTTTTTATTTGGAACTTTTAGTTTTTTAACTTTTGCTACGGGATTTTCATTCGTTAATCCATTATCAATAGCAAGATTAAACATTTTGCTTAATACCCCTAATTCACGGTTTATAGTGTCAGGGCTTATTCTTTTTTCAATTTTTATATCACCTTCTTCTTTTTTATAATATACGGTTTCCTTCCGTTTATTCTTATACTTCTCAATAAGAGATGGAGTAATATCACATATCCTTTTGTTCTTCCATTCTTCTCCGAATTTATCCGCCATTTTTATCACTGTATAAGAAGATTTTAGATTGGCGGCATAATCTTTATACAGAGGGATTAATGTGATAAAGGGTTTTTGTCCGATATTTTCTACCAATTCAAGCCGTCCCCTAAGCAAATCAGCCTTAAATATTGTTAAGTATTTTTCAGCACTTGCTTTATCCGTTGCTTCAGGGATAGCCTGATGATAACGTTTCCCTCTAACCATTCCTTCTAAGTACCACCTTCCGTTTTTTTCATAAACTCTCATAATTTACCTCCTATATTTACTAATACCTCCAACGGGACCAAAAATCTGGGCCCGTTTCTAAAATATGATACTGAAGTTTTTCAGCAACCCTTCATTTCTCATGATAAAAACGGCGAAACCCCCGTTATACTTTGTGTTTTTGCATTTTATATAACAACTGATAAATTTGTTTCGGTAAAAAAGTTCGGTCTTCGAAAATTATCAGTATAATATTTTGGGAAGAGAAAAAGAAAAGGAATAAAAAAATGGAAGAATTAGTTTTGTTGAGTGTAAAAGAAACGGCAGAAATATTAAAGGTACAAGAAGGGACAATTTATTCATGGATACATTATAAGCAATTGCCAACTGATATATACCGAAAGTTAGGCAGGAATGTCGTATTTATTAAGAATGAATTATTCAAATGGTTTTATGCAGGCGCCGAACTTAAGAAAAGAGGGGAATTATAATCATGGGAAATTTTACAAAATTAAGGGCTGAACACGATCCAAAGAAAGGTAAATATACCATTTTAGATAATGAAGTATTTTTTCTTCAAAAACCGTTGAGCCTAAATGCAATGGCTGTATATGTTAAATTGTTATCATTGCCACCTGATTGGTATCTAACACAGAGTTATATAGCAGATTGTTTTAAGGTCGGAACAGAAGTCATAAGCAAAGCATTTAATGAACTAAAAAGTCAAGGGTATTTAGATTGGAAAGAAATAGCAAAAGGTAGATTCGGTAGAAAATATACTATAAAAGAGATAACGAATGGGACTTTAACAGAGGAACATATGAACAATTCCGAGGCGGAAATTCCAATACGGAAAAATCATAGCCAAAAGAACATTACGGTAAATACGGAGTCCTATATAAATACTAATAATATAAATACTAAAGATATAAATACTAAAAAATATAATAAGAAATCTAAAAGTAAATTAGTTTCTCCTGATGGTGAAGTAACTACACCAGAAGTTGAACAAGATGCAATAGATGAAAATGGGAATAAAATAACTTTTAGATAATTTAGGGAGGATTTAAGTATGATAAATAATATTAACTATGGAATTGAATGTTGGTATAGAAATACTTGCAGGGGAAAAAGTGACAATTGTAGAAAATCCTGCATTTATTACAAAAAAATGAACTTCCTTTTGGGCAACTGTGGGGTTTCTGATGTTTCCCCGTATTTGATTGATTTGGTTCCCAAAAAAAATGAAATTGATAAATATAAAGAATGGTCAAAAATAAAAAATAATATTCTTGATTTTGTTAAAAACGGGAATAATTTGTTTATATCTTCGGAATATCATAGGGTAGGTAAAACAACAATGTCAGTTAAATTAATGTATAAGTATTTCGATGAATTGCCAATAGGAGATTCTATAGTCCCCAAAGGTTATTTTATTAATGTCCCCGAGTTTCTGTTAAAACTACGTTCATTTGACTATTGGAATACGGATGAATTCAGAGAAATCAATGAATTGATTAAAAATACGGATATTGTAATCTGGGACAATATAACAGGTATTAAACTAAATATAAAAGATAAAGAACACTTGTTATCATTTATAGACTGCCGAATACAAAAAGTAAAAACAAATATCTTTAATGGGAAGTTGGATGATAAATTAGAAGATATATTAGGAAAAGAAATTACACAAAAGTTGTACTGTGGCAGACACATACATTTAACTGGTATAAGTCGATAGGATAGGGAGATTGTTATGTTAGCAGCAAATTTAATTATAAATAAATTATTACAAACAAAAGATTTTAGCATAATAAAGAAGAATGGGTTAGAGTCTTATTATTTTGATGGGTACGAAGATGAGTTTAATTTCATTACGGACCATTATAAGAAGTACGGGAATGTACCTGATGAAATGCCTTTTGCAGAAAAGTTTCCCGATTTTGAACCTTTTGTGGTTAATGAAACTGATGATTACTTAATCGATAAATTGCAGGAAGAATATGGTTATAAAAAATTCACTCAAATGTTGCCTGTTTTAAATGAAAAATTAAAAGACGACAGCCGTGTTGCCTATGAATATTTAAGACAGGAAATGGCAAATCTTAAGCCAAGAACTGTCTGTAATGGAATAGATATTATTGAGAATTTTAACGAAAGATTTGACGAATATTTGAACAAGCGGCAGTCAGGAATTGCTACATGTATTTCGACGGGATTCACAGAGTTAGATGATATATTAAATGGTTGGGAATGCGGTGACGAATTGGTTACAATAACGGGACGAACTGGTGCAGGCAAATCTTGGATACTCATGAAATTCCTATCGGAAGCATGGAAACAAGGAAAAAGAGTAGGATTATATTCTGGTGAAATGAACCATATAAAATTAGGTTATCGTTTTGATACTTTATACGGTAATCAATCTAATCTATGTCTAACCCGTGGTGCACAATTGGATGATTACGAGAAATATGGTGAAAATTTAAAGCAATTGAAAAATAAATTTATCATTGCAACTCAAAAGGATTTTGGTGGTAGACCGACAGTTTCTCAAATAAGAAATTTTGTAGAAGAAAATGAAATAGAGATATTAGGGATCGATCAATTGTCTTTAATGGAAGATGAGCGGACGGAGAAATATCAACTATTGAGAATCAAAATGGGACACATTGCAGAAGATTTATTCGCTCTATCTTCTGAATATAGAGTTCCAATTTTGGCACTTGCCCAAACAAACCGTGAAGGCGCAAAAAAAGAAGGTAATGATGCCCCAACATTGGAAAACATTAAGGAATCAGATGATATAGCACATAACAGCTCAAAATGTTTATCGATTAGGCAATCCAATCTGGGGTTAATCATAGACGTTATTAAAAATCGTGAAGGAATAACTGGTGCCAAACTGTTGTACAATTGGGACATTGATATAGGTCAGTTTGAATATATTCCGTCCGATCAAGATGGGGTGGCAGATGACATTAAAGAAAAAATAAATAAAAGATGTCAGGAGCAAAAAATAGAAATGATAAAAGAGACACCTTTCTAACTTTTATTGGATTGCTTATGTATCATCTGTCCCTGTTGTCACGTCCAACAAGGTGGGTGAAGGTTTTGATAGGCAGTCAACATTATGCCGTACCCTAAAAATGCGATCAGGGGCGTGTGAGCAGGGTATTAATAACATAAATTATTCATTAAATTAAAAATCGAAAAATTAAAATAAAAAATCGGACTTCTAATATAGATTATATAGGTAATACAGACTTATTTTTATTGGATTTAAAAGTTAAAAATTC
>CACXGY010000013.1 GCA_902767275.1 uncultured bacterium
CCTTGTGCCAGGGAGGGTCGCTATTGTTGTGATTTTGTTATTACAATAGCGGGGTGGGTGGTCTGTTTTTTTAAAAATTTGATTTATAAAATCAGTAACCCATCCTCAGTCCTTCCCTTGTCAAGGGAAGGATGTGTTTCCTGCCCTTAGCAAGGGAAGGGTTAGGGTAGGGTTGCCGATAAATAAGTATCGGTAGACTAAAGTCTACCCTACCTACTTCGGGAATGATGTTTAGGTTGCACCCTCAACATTGATTGTTCGAAATTATTCAAAAATCTGATATCAATACTGAACAAATATTGTCGTAACCCATCCTCAATCCTTCGTCAAGGATGTATTCCCTGCCCTTAGCAAGGGAAGGGTTAGGGTAGGGTTGCCGATAAAAAAGTATTGGCAGACTTTAGTCTACCCTACTATTATTTATACAATTACTAACCTTTAAAAATACCTTTTAGATTTCCGTCAAAACTATTGCCAATTTTTCAAGATGTGAAATTTTAATCCCATACGCTATGCCGTTTTCAAATTTTTTATTATAGTAGGGTAAGAAATTCCAACCTACAATTCAAATTTTTATATATCGGCAAAAAAAATTTTTACAGACATTAGAATAAATATGATTATACCAACAATAACTAATAATACAGCAATGAAATGTTTTGAGATTACAAAAGATATTTCAAAACATTCCCGTGCTATGTTTGATAATAGTTTAAGGAGTATAAAATACAGTTTTAAGGTTTTGTATGAAGATATAAAATTGCAAGAATCCATTCCTAATAAACAACAACTTGAAAAGCAAGGAATAGTCAATTTCGGAAAAACAAAAGAAGAAGGAATTACTCTTGCAGGATATGATTATAATCGATTAATTCAAATACCAAACGATGAAACAATTAAATTAAGTTTAATAAATAAACAGACAGGAAAAACAGATAAAATATTTGATTTTAAAAACGGAACAATAAAAGAGATTACAACATCTGAAAAAACAGAAGAACCTGAAGAATTTTTAGAAGATATTATTGATGAATGTGAATATAAACTTATGAAGTTTAAATCATCAAGTTTTTCTCCAAGTCCAAAACCATATATTCCTGAGAAAAAAGATTATGAAAAACTTGATGAAATAAACAAAGTTCTGGGTACAGAAAACCTCATAGAAACAATAAATTCAAAAACAACAACTGTTCGTACAGAACAAAAACCCAGACCTAAAAAGAAAAGCATGACACCTGTTTCACTTCGCAAGTTAGATAAACCGATAGAAAATTTCGGAACAATATCTGAAAAGGATACTGATATTGTAGAAGATATTGTTCAAAAAGTTGGCAAAATAAAAGAACAGTATCAAGATTTTCATAGCGAGCATGCCAGAACAGATGTAAGATTAGATTTTCCGAATTATGTTTCTTCGGAATCAAACAGCAGAGTAATAACATTTGATAATATTGGTCCTATGGGAGAAAAACTTTCTATATCAGTTTTTCATAATCGTGGAAAAAAATATGCAGGTATTCAAACAAAAGATTTAAAAAATAACGATGTAGCATACATTATTTCAAGAGAAAACGGAACTGTTCAAAGAAATTCTCCTTGGGAATTTGTTTATGTAGACGGTATAAAAAAACGTAGGGTTAATGTTCCGGATTATTATACTCAAGAAGAAATTAATAACAGTCTATTGAGCAGATATCTGGGATGTGCAGATATAGAATTAGAAAAATTTTCTAACCATATTCAAAAACGTCTGGACAGACAAGCAAATTTCAGATTGACTCACTCTAATACTAATGTAGGGTCAATGAGCCATTACTCAGATACAATCAAAAATTTACACAAAAATATTGATGAATTTAAAACGTTATTAAAAGAAAAATATCCGTCTATAAAAGAAAAAGATTCTTATGCAAGTCAAAACAATATTAATACAAGAGTTAAAGGTTTAAAATTTTACGGAATTACTCCGGACGGTAAAGATTTAAGACTAACATTCCCTGTAGTACAAGGAAAACAAGCAACTAATTTATTAGTAATGCAAAATAATGAAATAAAAGAATCATACTTTATCATGGAAGATAAACTTGTTCGTTTTAATGTTAAAAACGAAAACGATTTTCTTCAGCATTCAGATAGACAAATATATTATTATCCGAAAGAATATGTTGATAAGATTGATATTTCAAAATATTTTGAGTTAATCAATGAGAAATTAAAAGTTTTAAAAGAAAACTTATAATGTTTATTTTAATAATTAAACAGATATTTTATGTTTTTCATTATATTTTTCTGCAATTATATCTAACAAAGAACGTTCTTTTAATCCATTAATTGTATATTCTCTTTGAGAAGTAAGTACATTATTTATATTTACAGGTAAAATTTCATCAAATACTTCCGAAGTTAAATCTTTTTCAGGAGAATTTTTTAAATAATTCATAACAGCATCCAAATTAGCATGAGTCCAATTGTTGCAAGTATATTCCTCCATTGTTTGTTGAGGTTTATTTGAGAATACGACATCTTTAGGGTTTAATCCTAAAAAACCAACTAATCTTTCATGACAATCTTTTATTTCAGGATATGTTTCAGGCAAAGAATCTAAAATATAAATTTTTCCTTTATGGCTGACTAACCCAACAGTATGAGTACCTTCATTTATTCCGTCGCCGAAGATTTTATCAGTAATAGTTAATCTGCCAAATCCTTTTTGCATAAAATTATTAAAAGATTTTTGAACACGATTCATATTAACCGTACCTGACAACACAATAGGAGGAAAATTTTCCAAATTCTGTTCCTTTGTTTTTAACCATGTCAAAGCCATTTGGTTATCAAATCGACATTCAATACCTTTGGCACTATATACTCCAAAATAATCTGTAGCGACAGAATATCTGTGTAATTTCGGAAAAGTTTTTTGTACTTTAATCAAACCCTGCTGAATTCCTGTAATGCAATCATTTGCAGATTTGGAAATTTCGGTAACTGTTTGTATTATCGGTTTTTCAGAAACCTTTTTTTCAATCTGTGGCAAGGTTTTATCTTGACATTTTTGCATTAAATTAGTAATATTTATCACTAACAATTCTCCATTAAGGCATAATTTTCATGTATATAAAAACGTCTTAAAAAAATTTTTGCTAATAAAAATATTTTAACTATATATATTTGAATAATTCCAAAAACTACGCAATACTTTTTTCACATACATTTGTGTTTCAAGATATGGAATTTTTTCAACAAAATCATCCATATCATCATAACTGAGATGCTTTGTCCAGTTAACAACACTAAACCATCCGCCATTATATGCCATAATTGCGTAGGCATCTTTTCCCCATAATGAATTTTTCATCTTGGAATAATATAAACTACCTAATCTAATATTATTTTCAGGATTAGTAAGATTTACATTTAATCCGTGCATATTTGCAATTTCTGCTGCAGTTGCAGGCATGAGTTGCATTAATCCAACCGCTCCGACCGGTGATGTAATTTCGTGATTAAAATGGCTCTCCTCTCTTATAATTGACATTATCATAAGAGGGTCTTGTTCTCCTTTGTATTTATCTACATAACTAAAATAATTTAACGGATATACAAGACGCCATCTTACATCATCAAATTTAGGTTTAGGAAATACTTCTTTCATTGCTTCTTGTGCAACAATTACAGAATGTACCGGTTTACCTTGTTTATATGCTATCCAACTCTGAACAAATTTATCGTGTTTATATAATTCTTCAACGAAATCATAATCTCCCAGTTCGGCAAGTTTTGTAACCATATCCTGTTCACTTTTATCGTCACAAGGAAACATAATTGGTTTTTGTTTAATATTTATATCTATGAATAAATCTTTATCTTTATTAAGTTTGCTATATGCTCTGTAACTATAGTAACTGTCAGGATATTTTGAGATTGTACTTTTATAGAAACTCCTTGCAAGAGTTGTGTTATGTTTTCTTTCGTATATTTTACCCATCCAAAACAATACAGCAGGAGATGTATCAGACGTTTTGAAATGTGCAATATGTTTTTGACCTAATAATATTGCTTTGTCATACTGTTTTTTATCTATATTAGAATAAAAAACTTTATATAGTGCTTCTGCTGAAAAATCACTGTTTGGATATTTGTTATAAAGTTGTTCATATATTACATATTGCTGTGACTTGTCAGAATTTTTTGCTTTTAGATATGTTAAATAATCAGCCGCTCTTGTCTTTGGGTACTTACTAAGCAAATAATTAATGGTTGATAATTTATCATCAGATAAATTCACATAACTATCTATTGCATCATACATATCTTGTCGTTTAACATTGTATGAATAAGAATATAATCCTTTTTCTGTCAGAGATTTTGCTGTAGGATAATTTCCTCTTTTAAATTCATTCTTCGCATATTTTGCCCATGCTTTTTTTATTGGTGCTTCGCTATAAAAAGGAGAGGCCTCATTATATAATTCTCTTTTAAAATATGAATCAGCGAGAGCAAGACTATCTTCATCTGAAATTGCTATTCCGAGTTTACCAATCTTATCAATAGAATTTTGAACAAATCTTCCGTCAGGAGATATTTTTACATAACGTATGAAATGATTTAACGCTTTGTGTTTTAAATCTGTTCTTCTCCAATATAATTTTGATTTTTCCGCTGATTTTAAATCAATACTTGCCAAATAATATTCCGAAGCAAGAGCATAATCTGTTTTAGGAAAATATTTTATAATGTGAACAAAATGTTTTCTGGCAGATTTATCTCCAATCTCGTATAAAAGCATTGCAAGATTATATTCACTAACCACATATAATTGAGAATTAGGATACATAAATAACAATAAAGAATAATTTTTCTTTGCTCCTTTAACATCTCCCAGTAAAGTTGCACATCTTGCTTGTCTAAACAGAGCAGGAGTTTTTATTGTTGAACAGATTGATATTTTTCCGAATTCTTTGTATGCACTATGGTATTCATTGTTTTTATACATTTTAAGTGCTGCGGCATAATGTTCATAGTCAAAATCTTCTGCTAATCTTGATTGAACAAACAATATTCCGCCAATTGAAATAAAGAAAATTATTAATAATGCTACTGCTTTTTCTTTCATAATGCTATCTATATCCTACACATAATTTTAACATAACAATAATTGATAGTGAAGAATAACTATATAATATGAAGTTTTAAACATTTTCGACAGATAATCATTTATCAAAGCAAATACCGTTATAATTAAATTTCTCATTTAATTTTTTCCAGAACTTCATCTTCTATTTGCTTAATTCTTTCGGTACTGTCACTTTCAAAATATATTCTTAACAATGGTTCTGTTCCGCTCGGTCTTGCTAATACCCAACTATGATTACCAAGATAAATTTTTATGCCGTCTTTTTTATCTGTTTTTGTTATTTCTAATCCGCATACTGATTTGATTGCTTCAATTTTATCAATAACAATTTGTATTTCTGAACGATTATTTAATTTAAAATCAATCCTATCGTTAACAAATTCACATCCGACAAATTGTTTTAAATCATTTTGAAGTTCCACAAGAGATTTATTATAATAAGCCATTGCTTCTAAAACAAGCAAATTAGCAAGCAATCCGTCTTTTTCAGGAATATGTCCTTTTATACTCAAACCACCGGATTCTTCTCCACCTATTAAACAATCATTTTCTCTCATTGCTTGTCCGACATGCTTAAAACCAACTGCCGTTTCAACCACATCAACACCTGTTTTTTCAGCAACTTTATCCAGCATTAAACTTGCCCCGACTGTCTTTACAAGACAACCGGTCATCTTTTTATTCTCGACAAGATGTTTTAATAAAATTGCTATTATTTCATTTGGAGTAACATATTGCCCTCTTTCATTTATAACCCCAAACCTGTCGGCATCACCATCATTCGCAAATCCTACACTTTTTTTATTTAATTTAATTTTTTCTATTAAATCTTTCATATATTTCGGTTTAGGTTCAGGCATACCTCCGCCGAAATTCGGATCATGTTTCATGTGAATACTTTCAAATTTGATATTATGATTATCTAATAATTTATCAAAATATCCGATACTTGCTGAATATAACCCGTCAAATATAATATCAATTCCCGCATTCTTTATTGCAGAAAAATCAATCAATTTTTCAATATGTTCATAATATTCTTGAGCAAAATCTGTTAGGGTAATTTTCCCTGACAGTCCATTTTCTGCTTCCCTTTTTTCATTATTACAAATATTTTCTTCCAATTTATCCGTAATATCTTTTGTAGCAGGCCCTGCATAGTCAGGAATAAATTTTATTCCTAAATACTCAGGCGGATTATGAGAAGCAGTAAACATAACCGCACAAGCATTCCTGTTTTTTGCACAATATGCTAACACAGGAGTCGGTACAACTCTTGTTGAATATGAAATATTAAATCCGTAATCAGAAAGAATTTCTGCTGTTAGTTTAGAATAAATATCCGCCATATTACGGGGATCATATCCTATAATTATTTCCTTATTTATTCCATAGGTATCATAAACATATTTTGCAATAGAATAGGTAACCAGTCTGACATTATCCTCTGTAAAATCTTTACCTACTATTGCTCTCCAACCGTCTGTTCCAAATTTAATATTACTCATACTCTTTATCCTTCAACTCTCTTTCTTTATTATATGTGAAAAATAAGATGCGTAATATATTTAGTTTAAATATGATTTTCCCATAATTCAACATCAGACATGTCAACATTTCCGATTGCCTCATATAATTCAGGTTTTAATCCGTAATATTTGATGTCTTGAGAAGGTTTGTTCCAGCACTTAAGAGCAATAAACCAATTTTCTTTATTTTTAAATTCATCTAATCCAAACTTTTTGACAGCACCGTTTCCTAAAGTTTTTATAATTTCTCCGTACCAATAAGCACCGCCGCCGCCAAATTGATCGGCAAGTTCATAAGCACTGGTTGGCATTGCTACATGACGCAAACGTTTTAATAATTTTAATTCGTCTTTCGAAAAACAATTTTTATCTTTTAAAACACTTTCCCATTCCGACACGGAAAAATCTTTTTTAAACCTATCTTCAATTTCTTCCCATTCATCATTTTCCTCATGACACCCGCAATCGCAATCTTCATCATGATGATGGTGATGATGATGTTCCTCTCCCTTGTCTTTACATTTACATTTATTTTTTTCAAGTTCTTCAATATATGTTAAAATCTTTTCACTATTTTCAACATTTTTTAGCAAAGTTTCCAGTTCATTCTTTGTTAACTCAGACATAATTTCCCTTTGTAATATTTATACTAAACTACATTACATTTAACAGCCTGTTTTAATTCTCTGATAGTTTCTTTGACTTCAATATTTCTATCAGCGGCTTCAACCATTTTTTCATAAGAATAAAGCATTGTAGGGTGTTTCTTATTTAAAAACTTAGCAATATCTTCATAACTCATTTTAGTCATTTCTCTTGCTAAATATATTGTATATCTTCTTGCCTCAGAGATATTTTGAGAACGGGCAGGACTTTTCAAATTATCAACAGTTAACCCGTAATATTCTGCCACAGTTTGAGCGATATTTTGTATTGTAATCTTTTTTGATTGTGTTTCACTTTTTAATACATTTTGAACGAAATCAAGAGTAATATTCGCACCTTCAATATCAGCAATAGCAGTAACTTTATTAAAAGCACCTTCAAGTTCTCGAACATTATTATTAAAATTCTGTGCAATAAAATCGAAAACATCTTGCTTAATATTTAATCTCAAATCCGCCGCCCACTTTTGCAATATTGCAACTCTGGTTTCAAAAGACGGAGGTTTAATATCAACCACAATTCCCATTTCAAATCTGGTTCTTAATCTATCAGGTAATGTCGGTATATCTTTTGGTAATCTGTCAGATGTAAGAACTATTTGTTTATTTAACTGTTGTAATGTATCAAAAATATAGAATAATTCTTCCATACATTTTGTTTTTGATTCAATAAACTGAATATCATCTATCAAAAGAATATCAACATTTCTGAACTTTTGACGAAATTTCATCATTAAATCAGTCTTATCTTTACCTCTAAGATTATTTATATATTGGTTAACAAAATCTTGTGTTTTAATATACTTAACCTTAGTTCTGGAAAGGTGAAAAAGAGCATAATGTCCGATTGCCTGCATAAGGTGTGTTTTCCCAAGACCTGAACCACCATATATAAACAACGGATTATATTTTTGAGCAGGATTTTTTGCAACAATTTGTGCAATAGCATAAGCCGTTTTACTATTTTCTCCAACCACAAAATTTTCAAATTTATATTTTAAATTCAAATTTGCACCGGAATGCATCTGTGCAAGATGTTCCATTGATTTTTTTTGACTCTCCGCTTCTGTTACATTACGAACAGAAATCTTGATATTTCTTTTCATTTTCTCTTTTTTAATAGAATTGGCTGTTTCTTTATCAAAAACTATTTCAAAATCAACAGAATTACCGGTTTGTTTTTTAAAAATATCTTTAATTTGTTGAAGATGAGATTTTCTTAAAACACTGACCGCCATAGACAAAGCAGTAACAACCGTAAATACACCGCCTGAATATCCTGTCGGCTCAAGTGAATTTATCCACGCATAAGAAGATTCCGGCACTTCTTTTAAAAGTTCCGCCTTAACTCCTTCCCAAATTTTTTCTGTTTCCAAAACATCCATAAAAAAATTCTAATACAATCATGTTCCATAATGATAAAAAACATGCTAAAATTGAAATAAGAATTTACATTTTTTTAAAAATCCTAAAATGTCTTTTACATGAAATTATATAAAAATTTTTCTTAACTTTTGTTAACAATCATGTAACAAAAATAGCAAAAAAGATTTTCTAAGGTTTTTTAAAATTATATATATACGTACGAAAAATACTTAATTAAGGATAATTAATATGGAAATTAACAACAAATATTCACTGGAATCAACCAATTTCAAATCAAACAAAGACCAATTAGAAACCCCGAAAGAAAATACATTACAACAAGCACAAGAAACAACCCAAAATAATCAGGTCAGTTTCACGGGTATTGGTCTGAAACAAATGTTTATACCTTTAAAGGAAGCCATCCACGGCAATATGAAACCAAAAAACACTAAAGAACACAAAGAATTCTTAGTTTGGGTTGCAGATATTCTTGGAGTAGATGAAAAAAGAATACAAAAAATGGCTGTCGGTAAAACAAACCGTCAATTCGCATTTTTAAATGCTATGACAGAACATTATAACGGGAAAAACTTTAAACTTCCGCAAGAACAAAGAGATAACCCTGATACCGTATTAGATTTATTCAGCAGAATTGCAAAACCTGATAAAAAACATATCGGATTTATTTATAATACTCATTTATCAATGACAAATGTTAAAGAATGTTTTGATAAATTAGGTGATAATCCGGAAGAATTAAGCAAAATGGAAGAAATATATCATTCCTTACGTTTTGCCGGAAAAAACAGAGATAAAATTGCAATGGATATAGTTAATTCTCCTAATGCAAAAGAATATGTAAATAATTACGGGCAATACAAAGATTTTGTCAATGCTCATATTAAAGAAGAAAATGTCATCTCTGTTTTAGATTCTAAACTTGCTAAAAAAGCAATATCCACAGAAGATTCACATAAAATTATTAAACTAAACGAAATTATTACCTTGCCGAAAGAATTACTTTCAGCACAAGATTTATTACCAAAATATTCTAAAGAAGGTAATGAAATATTATCAATGCTTCAAATGAAAATAGCACCATCTGCTAAAACACTTGAAAAATCAGGAACACAAAGTTACGTTAATATTTATGGTTCAACAACTTCTGAAAATATTAACTTTAGAAAAAATTTCCTTGAAAATAATTATGTTAACAGAATTACAATAGAAGAAGAAAAACAACTTCCGGCAGAAGAAATTCATAATATTGAAACATTGTTTGATATGGCAGACAAAGACCCTCATACAATGAACTTCTTAAACGGAATGTCAGCAGCAGGTGCAACATTAAAATCTGCCGGTCAATATCTTGAAATAATAGATAAATATGGTGCAAAAGAATTAGCAAAGAATGTTAAAAATGTAGCAAAAGCAGCAAGAAGCAATTATTATGAACCATTGAAAGAAGTAACAGAATATATGGACACAAAACCTAATTCTGTCGGAGAATCAGTTAGTACTTTCTTTAAAGGATTGTTCTCTAAAAAACAAAAACCTGTTCAACAAACAGGAGATATTGTAACACTACAAAAACCTGTTCAAACAGAAATTAAAGAAACAGAACAAAAAGTTGAACAAAAGATAGAAGAAAAAGTTGAACAAAAAATAAATAATGAAGCAGACGAAAGATTTATGCCAAAATCTACAGTTGAAAATAAAACATCTGAAGCAATTGATAATGAACCAAAAATTGAGGATAAATCTGTTACACAAGCAACTGTTAAACCTGCTAAACCAAAATTAACTCCTGAAGAATACAGCAAAAAAATATGGGCAGATTTCTTCAAAAAATATCCTCCAAAACAACCTACAGCAAAACAATTAAAAATTACAAGTGACATTAAACCAATACTTGAAAAGAAATTGGGCTCAAAAACATTATCCGAACAAGAACGTGTATATACACTCAATGCAACAAAACAAAGAGCAAGTATGCTTCCTGAAATATTTGAATCAATAAAGGAAACCAGAGCAGTCGCAAGAAAAGCAAATGGCGGTAAATTACCGTACGGTTTCTCTCAAAACTCTGATGCAGTAGATTTGTATACAAAAATCAACGGTAAAAATAAAAAACTCGTAAATTATATGTTAAAAGTTCGTGATGAAAACGGCAACAGAAGATTTACTGTGAAAGATATTATGAACAAACTTAACGATGCAAATAAAGAAATTCTTAAAGGTAAAAAAGCATCAACAAAAGAAAACAGATTTACCGCAAAAGATGAAAAAGCAATCTACGACATAATGCTTGAAGAACAAATTGCTCAATATGGCAAGTTACCGAAAGCAAAACGTGCTTCTAAAAAATAGTATTATAGAAAATTTTTCGTACAAAAGAGGCTGATTTTTAAAACAGTCTCTTTTTTTTATATATTTTCTAATATAACATTTGCAACTTCTTGTGCAGAATATTTATCAGATAGTTTCGATTTTACCTCTCCGAGTTGCGATATGTATTCTTGTCTATATTTTTCATCATACAAGATTTTTTCTATATTAGAAACAATATTCTTTTCTGTGGCTTGAAACTCTAATATTTCCGGAACTATTTTTTTGTTCAAAATAATATTTGGCAAAGATACAAGTTTAATACACCTTACTAACAGATAAATAAAATAAAATAAAATCGGCCCTCTATAAGAAATAATCATCGGTACTTGATATAATGCCGCTTCAAGTGCAACCGTTCCGGAGGCTAAAATTAAAGCATCAGAAACACTCAAAAGTGCTTGATTTTCTCCTTCTATTATCTTAAATGTATTATCTCCTTTTAAATATTTATTATAATCTTTTTCGGATAAATTCGGTGCATGAGATACAACAAATTGAATATCAGAATGATTTTTTTGAAGAAATTTCCCTGATTTTAAAAATAATTGCATCAAATAATAAAGTTCAAAAGTTCTTGAACCCGGAAAAATTGATACAAGTTTTTTATTCTTATCAAGGTTATGTTTTTCAAAAAATTCATCTCGATTTACTTTGGGTTGAAGTTGTTTAACCAAAGGATGTCCGCAATAATGGACATCTATTCCGTGTTTTTTATATAAATCTACTTCAAAGGGAAAAATACATAATACTTTATCAATATTTTTCTTGATAATGTTAATTCTCCATTTTCGACTTGCCCACACTTGAGGTGGTATATAATAAAATGTCTTTATACCGTGACGTTTTAAGAATTTTGAAATATTTAGATTGAATGCTCCATAGTCTATCAAAAGAACTAAATCAGGCTTAAATTCCTTCGTCAAATAATCAACAACTCTTTTCCCCAACAATATATGATTAAATAAAATCTTAGGAGTTATACCCATTGCTGACATTTTAGAATGATTTTCAAAAAGTTTAACACCAACTTGAGCAAGATTTTCATCCCCAATTCCTTCAATAATGATATTAGGATTAGTTGATTTTAAACATTCGACAACCCTTTGAGCATGCATACTACCTGAATATTCTCCGGTAATAATAAAAAGTTTTTTTATATTTTCCATATTAAAAATCCTATTTTATTACACAGCCATAATAACAATTCCATTATCATCAGCATATTTTATGGTTTTTTCCTGATCAACAATAATGGTTGCATTTGCTTCAACTGCAATCAAATTCGCTTTATATCTTTTAATTGTTTTGAGAGTTTTCAAACCGATAGCAGGAATATCAAAACGCATGTCTTGATGCGGTTTAGCAACTTTAATTACACAACCGCCTTGTTTTGCGAGTTTTGCTCCTCTGCAAATACATTTATCAGTTCCTTCTATTGCTTCTACCGCCATTATCATTTTATCTTTAATAACAACCGATTGACCAATATCTAATTTTCCGATTTCTTTTGCTATTTCATAACCGTAATTAACATCTTCAACCTGTTCTTTTGTTGGTTTAACTTTTCCTAAAACTCCTGACGGTATCATAAGATTTTTAATAAAAATAGTTTGGTCTAATACTGTTATACCTATATTTTCAAGTTCTTCAATTATCATAAGCATAACTTTATCATCATTTAATCTGACTGCTTTTTTTAAAAAGTCAATCGCCTTACTATCGAATTTAGGTCTTTTTAATAATATACTTTTATTAACCTTGCCTAAAAAAGTTAATTGTTTAATTTGTTCTTCTTGTAAAAACTTTTCCATTTTCAAAGGTTCACCCGGGGCACAAGAATAAACCTTTGAACAATATTTTTTCAAATCTTTATAATTATCAGAAGATAATGAAATACAAACAACTTCAAATCCGTTTTCTTTTGCATGTTGAGCCATTTTGACCGGAAGAAGCCCATCTCCTGCTATTAAACCTTGTTTCTGTTCCAATTCTATTGCCATAATACCCTCTCAATATTGATTTTATTCTAGCATAAAGGGATAAAATAAACAAAGTATTATCTTTAGGAAACTATATATTATGTTACAGTAGTAATATTACTTTATTTATTTTATATGAATAAGATAAACCGTTGCAAAAGAAAAATAAATAAACAACCCGACAACATCAATAGTTGTAGCAATTACAGGCCCTGAAGCAATAGCGGGATCAACTTTCATTTTTTTCAAAATAAACGGAGTTAATGTACCTATAAGTGTTGCACAAGTCATATTTATTGTCATTGATAAGCCGACAACAATGCCCAATCCGACATGATGCTGCCAACCCCATGTTACCAATGTAACAAGAATACCAAAAAATAATCCTATTAAAAGTCCTATGGCAGATTCTCTAAAAATATGATGCATTGCAGATTTTAATGTAACTTGACCCGTAGACAAACCACGAACCATCAAAGTAATACTTTGTGTACCGATATTACCGCCAAGACCTGCTAATAACGGCATAAATATTGCGATTACAGGTAATATTTCTAATGTACGATTAAAATGATTTGCTACATTTACTGCAAGAAATTCTCCTATCAAAGTAATAAATAACCACGGAGTACGTGCTTTTACAGCATGAAATATATTCCCTGACAAGATATCATCCTCATCCTCAACCATTTCTGTTGCGATACCGGAAGATGTATAAATTTCTTCTGTCGTTTCTTCCTCAACAATATCTTGTGCATCATCCCATGTTACAATCCCTTTTAATCTGTTATACAAATCTACAACAGGCAATGCACTGAATTGATATTTCATAAATTCATCCGCAATAAAATCTTGTCTGTCATCAACGTGTAATTTCACAATATCACGTGTCATTATTTCTGTAATTTTTGTACGGATTGGTGTTGTTAATAATTTTCTCAAAGATGCAACACCTAATAAATGGTTTTGTTTATCAACAACATAAACATAATACAAATCTAAATTATCTTTTTCCGCTTTTATTCTAATAGTATCAAGTACATCCTTCACATCTGAATCTGCATTAACCGTTAGCACAATCGGATTCATAATACCACCGGCAGATTCTTCATTATATGTCATCAATTCTCTGACTTCAGATGAAAATTTATGAGGAAGTTTATCAAGATATGATTCTGATTCATCTTCTTCCATATCTCCCAAGACATCGGCAACTTCATCATGAGGCATTTTTGCAATAAGTTTTGATGCAATTTCATGATCAATTACGCCCAATAATTCAACCTGCAATTGTGCCGGTAGATATTCCAATAAATCTGATGCTTTTTCTTCATTTAAAAGATTAAAACACGATAAACGTTCATGCGGATTGATTTCTTCAAAAATATCCGCCAAATCTGCAGGGTGAAACCCGTCGAGAACTTCTTTTAACTGTTTTGTGTTCTCGTCGTCAATTATTTCACGTATTCTTTCTACTACACTTTCGACATTTATCATACATTGATTATATAACAAATTTATTTTTCCATGAATAGTGCAAAAAAAGTAAAAATGTCGGACATATTGTCCGACATTTTCTGTATTTCAAATATTTTTATTAGTATCTTCCAAGATATTTATCTAATTCCCATTGAGTAACAGCAGTTCTGTATGAATCCCACTCTTTTTCTTTTGTAGTGACAAACTCATTCATAATATGTTGACCTAAAGCCGCATTCGCAACTAATGATTTATCAAACAATTCAACTGCTTCTTTTAATGTTCCCGGTAAAGAATCAATTTTTTGTCTTTTTCTTTCTTTTGTAGTTAATTTATAAATATTGCTTTCAACAGGAGCCGGCGGTTCAATTTTATTTCTTATACCGTCAAGACATGCTTCTAAAATTGCGGCAAAAGCCAAATACGGATTACAAGCAGGGTCAGGAGAACGAAGTTCAACCCGTGTTGCAACTCCACGTTTTGCAGGTACTCTCAATAAAGCACTTCTGTTTGCCAATGACCACGCAAGATATACAGGTGCTTCATATCCCGGAACTAAACGTTTATAACTGTTAACTGTTGGGTTTAGTATTGCAGTAATACTTTTTATATGTTTTAATAACCCGCCAATTGCATATTTTGCAGTATCTGATAATTGAAATTCCGCTTTTTCATCGTAAAATGCATTTTTACCGTCTTTAAACAACGATATATTACAGTGCATACCGGAACCGTTAATACCATATATCGGTTTTGGCATAAATGTTGCATGCAAATAATGCAATGCAGCAATTGCTTTTACAACAATTTTAAAAGTCGCAACATTATCTGCTGTAGTAAGAACATCCGCATATCTGAAATCAACTTCGTGTTGACCGTCAGCAACTTCATGATGAGATGCTTCTATATCAAATCCCATTTCTTGTAAGGTTGTAACTATATCCGAACGAACATCTTCACCTAAATCTTCCGGCCCTACATCATAATAACCTGCCTTATCCATTGTTGTTGTCGTTATATTACCATTCTCATCTTTAGCAAATAAAAAGAACTCCGCTTCCGGTCCGATATTCATTGTGAATCCCATTTTCTCCGCTTCATTCATTACACGTTTCAAATTACAACGTGGACATCCTTCAAACGGTGTTCCGTCTGCATTATATATATCACATATTATTCTTGCCGATTGATATCCTTCTTCATTTCTCCATGGCAATATTTCAAATGTATTTTTATCCGGATAGAAAAACATATCTGATGTTTCTATACTTCTAAAACCTTTTATTGATGAGCCGTCTAACATTATTTCATTATTCAATGCTCTATCAATATGTTGTGCCGGAATTGATAAATTTTTAACATGTCCGTTCATATCAACAAATTGAAGTTTTATAAATCGAACATTATTTTCTTTTATCATTTGTTTTATATCTTCATTTGTATACTCTTTTTTGTCTAGTCTTTGATAAGTAAATTCGCTCATTTTTTCTCCTTTAAACACGAATACATTGTTTTTTAACACATTTTTATTTTTCAATATTGTTAATTATAATCTTTACCCCTTCATTCCGTCAATATTCATTTATATAAAGAATAAATTAAGAAAATTTTATATTCTGAAATAAATAAAATTTTTTTAAAAAATTTTTTATAATTTTACAGTTTACAAAAATAAAAATAAATTATTTTATTTTGAGAAAAACAATCAAAACTATTCAAAACAAATTTTATTTAGTTTTTTTGTTAAGAATTGTAACTACTTATCTTCCTCCATTACGTTTTCAGACATCATTTGCTCAATTAATTCTTGTTCTTCAAGTTCTTCTTTTGTTTTAATAAAATGTCTTTGAACCCCAAGTTCGGAAAACATTTTTAATTCTGCTTTTTTTTCTTCTTCTATATAAAGTTCTTTTTGTTTTTCTTTATGTTTTTCTAATACTTTGACTTTTTGTTCACATTCAATAAGTTTTTGAATTTCTGCTTGAAGTTCTTGCTCAGCATCTTTTCTTTCTTGTTCAAGAACTTCTGCTTTATCCCAAAGATGATGTAAATATTTATCATAA
Source organism: uncultured bacterium (assembly GCA_902767275.1). GTDB lineage: Bacteria > Cyanobacteriota > Vampirovibrionia > Gastranaerophilales > Gastranaerophilaceae > UBA2883. Next base: position 16,612 of record CACXGY010000013.1, read on the forward strand.
TATTCCATCAAGGTATATTCTGCATGTTTGCGAGCCTCAGTTACTTGCATAATTTCCTGTTTGTTTTGCTCAACTTTTTCTTCTGCAAGTCTTAATTTATACTGTGCTTTTTGAACAACTGTTTCCTGCTTTTCTTTTTCTCTTATACGAAAATCAAGCATTTTTTGAAGTTTATATCTAAACGGCATTTATCCTTCAAGTTCCTTCTTAATTTCTTCGACCGAAACATGCATTACTTCAGAATTATCATCTTTTTTAAGATAAACATCTTTTATCCCTGATTGAACAATAAATCTTTTACATAAAATACAGATAAAATTATGACCGTATATATACATAGTAGCACCCTTACATCGGTCTTGACCTGCTTGTATAATAGCATTTTGTTCTGCATGAATAGAACGACAGGTTTCATATCTTGTACCTGATTCAATATTATTTTTTATCCTGAAACACTCTCCTCTTTCATAACAAGATTCAACACCTGACGGAGTTCCGTTATAACCGGTTGCTTTTATTTTTTTATCATCTCCAACAATTACAGCACCAACTTGTGCCCTTAAACAATTAGAACGTGATGAACACGTTTTTGCTAAATCCAAAAAATAATCAGTCCACGGTTTTATTGCCATTTTTATCCCTCCGATTTTTACATTATTATAACATAAAGTTACCTTTTGAATTTCATTCTTTTATTGAAATAAAACATCTTTCAAGAAATCTTTACACTATATTTTGTTTGTAATACAATTTATCTTGAAAAGAGAGAAATCTCGAATACATAAGAAGGAGAAAATATTATGACAAAAGTAGCGATTAACGGATTCGGAAGAATCGGTAGAAACACATTAAGAGCGGCTATCAGAGAAGGTATTTTCAACGAAATTGATTACGTTGCAATTAACGACCCTGGTTTAAAACCTGAAGATGCTGCAAGAATATTCAAATATGACTCAGTTATGGGTAAATTTGACGGTGAAGTAGAAGCATACGATGAAGGTATCATTGTAAACGGTAAGAAAATCAAATTCTTTGCAGAAAAAGATCCATCAGTTTTACCTTGGAAAGATTTAGGTGTTGAAGTTGTTGTTGAATCAACAGGTTTCTTCACAGATGCAACTAAGGCTCATGCTCACATCGATGCAGGTGCTAAAAAGGTTATCATTTCTGCTCCTGCTTCTAACGAAGACATCACTATCGTTCTTGGTGTAAACGATGACAAATATGATTCATCTAAACACCATGTAATTTCAATGGCTTCTTGTACAACTAACTGTTTAGCACCGGTTGCTAAAGTTATCAACGAAAAATTCGGTATTGTAAAAGGTTTGATGACAACAGTTCACTCTTATACAGGCGACCAAAGAATTTTAGATGCAGGTCACAAAGACCCTCGTCGTGCAAGAGCAGGTGCGTTGAACATCGTTCCTACTAAAACAGGTGCTGCTAAGGCTGTTGCTTTAGTTTTACCTGAATTAAAGGGTAAATTGGACGGTTTCGCAATGAGAGTTCCTACTCCTGACGTATCTTTAGTTGACGTTGTTTTCGAAACAGAAAAGAAAGTTACTGTTGAAGAAGTTAACGCTGCATTAAAAGCAGGTGCTGACGGACACGTATTATGCTATACAGAAGAACCATTAGTATCTTCTGACTACGTTGGTACTTCACAATCATCTACAGTTGATGCTTTATTAACAAGAGTTATGGGCGACAACATGGTTAAA
>CACXGY010000014.1 GCA_902767275.1 uncultured bacterium
CTGCACCCTCAACATTGATTGTTCGAAATTATTCACAAATCTGATATCTATACTGAACAAATATTGTCGTAACCCATCCTCAGTCCTGCCCTTGTCAAGGGAAGGAAGAAAATAGCAAATATGACGGGTTTAACCCGTCAAAAATTTAAAAATATTCTCTATCAAATCAGTAACCCATCCTCTGTCATTCTTTTGTTAAAGAAATGTTCCATGCCTTTTGCAATGGAATAAGGTAAATAGATTGAGAGTTTTTTATAAAAATCAGATAAGAGTTTTAGCAAACATTAACGATTCATCCGTTATTTCTCCGCTTGCCAGTTCCGCAATAGCGTTTAATCTGTCTGACTCTGATAATTGATATATATTTATATTAGTGCTGTCAGATTGTGTCTTTTTAACGTAAAAATGTCTGTCTGCTTTTGCTGCCAGAATTGCCTGATGTGTAATCATTATTATTTGTCTGTATTTTGACAGTTCGGATATTTCATCAGCAACAGATTGTGATGTCTTTCCTGATATTCCCGTATCGATTTCATCAAATATGACGGTGTCTATATCATCATTTTGAGCAAAGATTGATTTTAATGCAAGCATTACTCTGGAAATTTCTCCGCCGGAGGCTACTTTCTCTAACGGTTTTAAAGGTTCTGATACATTTGTTGATATCATAAATTCAACATCATCTGCTCCTGTTTCGTTTAGCGGCACTTCATTGATTGATATTTCAAACTTGCATTTAGGAAGTTCCAGTTTAACCAATGTTTCAACGATTAATGATGATAATACTTCTGCATAATTTTTCCTTTGTTCTGAGATTGAACTTGCGAGTTTTTTTAATTCATATTCAGATTGCAGAATTGCCTTTTCCGTTTTTTCAATTTCTTCGGTTGAGTTTCCTATCAAAGAGTATTCTCTGTCTAATTTTTCATAAGTTTCTAATACCTTTTCAAGAGTTCCGCCGTACTTACGTTTCAACTTATCCAGTATAAACAATCTTTCTTGAATTTGATTTAATCGTTCAGTATCATTATTAAGGTTTTGAGAATAATCTCTAAGTCTTGAACTTAAATCTCTTAATATTTCATTTGCCTCTATAAAACTTTCTTCGGTATCTTTTAAAGTATCATCCATTTGAACCGCTTTTGATATATTCATCTTTATTTGAGATAAACCTGCCATTATGGAGTTATCATCATTCGATAAACTCCAATAGGCACTTCCTGTCAGTTCTTTTAATTTTTCAGCATTTTCCAGCACTGCTAATTCTTTAGTTAGATTTTCATCCTCATCTGTGTTTTCAATGGAGGCTCCTTCAATTTCATCAATTTGAAATTTTAAAAAATCAATTTGCGATTCTGTCATATCTGACTGGGTTTGTAAATCTTTTAACAACAATTTTAAGTCAGTATATTTTTTATATTTTTGTTTGTATTCATCAAGTAAACTTCCACATGTTGTTTTTGCGTATGAATCCAACAACTTGATATGATATTTTTTTTGCAAAAAAGTGTACGATTGATGTTGTGAATGTATATCTAAAATAAAACTTCTTAACTCTTTTATTATCGCTTGATTAACAAGTATTCCTTCAATTCTGTATTTAGAAGTGCTTTGAGTGATTTCTCTCGTTATAACAAATTCTTCGGGATTTGCATCAATTTCATTTAATTTAAAGAGTTTTGAAACTTCATGATTTTTTGTTGATACGACTAATTCTAATACAGACTTTTCACAACCGGTTTTAATAACTTCTTTTGAACATTTACCCCCAAGAACAGAATCAATAGCACTTATTAATATACTTTTTCCTGCTCCTGTTTCACCTGTTATGACATTTAACCCCGAGTCAAGATTAATGCTCAAGTTATCAATCAAAATATAATTTGATATAGAAATACTTTTTAACATACCCTTAAATTACCTTAAAATTAAAAATAATTCAAATTATTTTCCGGTAAATTTCATTAGATTGTATACATTAAATATATTTTGAGGTATGAATTTTTCTTTTTTATAAAAATTTATCGCATCTTTTGTCGGGTAAACAAATAAATTTGTTTTTGCAAAAATATCTTTAATACTTTTAATTAGGCCATGCCCAATATGTTTATATTGCGGTGTTCGATTCCCGAGTCCTGAAATATATTTAGGATTAGTTTGTAATATTTCTATTTTATTTCCGTCTTTAAACCCTTCACTTATTTCAATCATCCCTAAAATTTTTGAGGGTTTAAGTTTTTCATATTCGTTGTTTTGTTCTGTTAATGCGTAAATATGTATTCCGGCGGGGTTAAGTTCTCCTCTTTTTATATCTTTAATATCTGCATTTATAAATGTTGTTAAACTACAAGTCCAATTTCCTGTGATTTTTTTAACGGCATACGAATCTGCTTTATCTGTGGGATTCAATTCAACAAGATTAACACTGCACGGGGCATATCCATTTCCCGATTTTTGCTTTTTCATTATTTCTACTTGTCTGATATGACTTGATGTGAAATTTATCGAACTCATATATAGTTGAAAACCGGTAAAAAAATTTTTTGATACCTGATAAGTATTTTGTCGGTTTATTGAATTACAACTTTCTTTAATCCTTTTGGTTTATCAACATTTCTGTGAAGTCTTGTTGCTATTTCAAGAGCAAGAAGTTGACAAATGACTGCATTTGAAAACATTTGAAGAATTTCGTTTTCACAATCAATATTTATGTTGAAATTAGATATATATTTGTTGTTGTGTTTTCCAATTATATACATAGACGGATTATATTCTTTTTTTATCTTATCAAGATTATCTGCAGCGTTAGGAGAAATTCCGTCGACAGAAAGATAAATAACAGAGGCTCTTTTGTTTAAAACAGCCAAATGTCCGTGCATAAATTCGCCAATTAATGCCGCATTTATATTCATATATGAGGTTTCTTTTATTTTTAATGCTCCTTCTTTCGCAATAGCATAAGAAATCCCTTCTGCAAGTATAACTACAACCTTTTGTTTTGCTAATAGTTTCGCAAGTTGATGAATTTTATCTCTTAAAGTAAATGTTTCTCTAATCACATTAGGTAATTTATCCAACGATTTTATATAATTGTCTGTATCATAACCTTTATATTTCGCTATTTTTAAAGCAACCATTAAAACACAAAGCATTTGTGCAGTAAAAGATTTAGTTGCAGCAATACTGTTTTCTTTTCCCGCTAAACAGTTTATATGATATTTTGATTCTTTCCATATTGTAGAGTCTGCTTTATTAGTAATACAAAGTGTATCAAGATAATATTTCCCTTCGTCAGAATCAAATCCATCATTTACTCGTCTGAGTGATTTTATTGTATCAGAAGTTTCTCCTGATTGCGTTATAAATATGTAGAGTGTTCCTTTATCGTGCGGGATAATTTTCTTTACAAGAAATTCACTTGAGTAAATTGCTCGTGCTTCAATTCCTGCAATCTCTCCCAATAAATCCCCTGAAAATCTTGCACAATGATATGATGAACCGCTTGCTACAAGAACTATTTTTGAAACGTGTTCAGGGATTTCTATTTTATCAATCCCTTCTTCGTTCAAAATGCCTGATAAAATCTCAGGCTGCTCATATATTTCTTTTTCCATAGAGGTTTTACGACTAATTCTAAATAGACTCATAATACATATTCCTTATATGGTTAGGATAAACTAAAATCTCCTCTACTATTTTAACATTATTTTGAAAAATTTTAAAGTGGTTACATAAATTTTATAAAATCTTAAAAATAGTTGTACTTCTTGAAATATCCTTTTGTTCTTGATAATATAATGTCATTCAATCACATAATATGAGGGGTATATAAATGAAAAAAAGAGTTTTATTATGTATAATGGACGGATGGGGAATTTCAACAGGTTCTGCTGAATATGATGCAACAAAATTAGCACATCCGACTAATGTACCTAAACTAATTGATGAAGAAGTTTCAACAAGAATACACGCAGATGGCGAATACGTCGGTTTGCCTGATGGGCAAATGGGAAATTCTGAGGTAGGTCATTTAAATCTGGGTGCCGGAAGAATTGTTTATCAGGATTTGTCAAAGATTAACAGAGCAATTAAAGACGGTTCGTTCTTTAAAAATCAAAGATTCTTAGATGCAATAGAACACGCAAAGAAAAATAATTCATCCCTGCATTTGTATGGATTAGTTTCTACAGGAGGTGTTCATTCATCTTTAGACCATTTATTAGCATTGATAAAAATGGCTGCCGATAACGGCTTAACAAAAGTCTATGTTCACGCATTTTTAGACGGCCGTGATACTCCGCCTGCAAGTGCTTGTGAATATTTACAAATAGTTGAAGATGAATTAAAGAAATATAATCTTCCTCAAATTGCATCTATATGCGGTCGTTATTATATTATGGATAGAGATAACCGTTGGGATAGAGTCGAAAAGGGTTATAATTGCTTATTATTCGGAGAAGGAGAACACGCATCTTCTGCTATTGAAGGGGTTAAACAATCTTATGAAAAAGGTGAAACAGATGAGTTTGTACTTCCGACTGCAATATTAGGGGAAGAAAGCAGAATTCATGATAATGATTCTATTATTTTCTTTAATTACAGACCTGACAGAGCAAGAGAAATTACAAAAGCAATGAACTTTGTAGATTTTGACGGGTTTGAAAGAAAGAAAGTTTTGAAAAATATTCTCTACACAACAATGACAAGTTATGAAGCAACATTTACTTTCCCTGTTGCTTTTCCTAAAGAACAACTTGTTAATATATTAGGTGATGTTCTTGAAAATAGTGGTATAAATCAGTATAGAACAGCAGAAACAGAAAAATATGCTCACGTTACTTTCTTTTTCAATGGTGGTATTGATGAACCTCAACCTCATGAAACACGTAAACTTGTTGCATCTCCGAAAGTTGCGACTTATGATTTACAACCTGAAATGAGTGCTTATGAGGTTTGTGAGAATGTATTAGAAGCAATAAAAGATGATAAATACGGTTTTATTCTTGTGAACTTTGCAAACCCTGATATGGTTGGACATACAGGTGTTATAGAAGCCGCAACAAAAGCGTGCAAAGTTGTTGACGAATGTGTCGGTAAAATTGCTGATGCTTGTAAAGAACACGGTATAATAATGCTTTTAACGGCAGATCACGGTAACGCTGAGATGATGGTTGATGAAGAAACCGGAAAACCTCAAACTGCTCACACTACTAATGAAGTGCCATTTGTTATTATTAACGGACCAAAAGACATTTCTTTAAAAAGTGACGGAGCATTATGCAACGTAGCACCTACGGTTCTTGAGTTAATGGGAATATCAAAACCTCAAGAAATGGATTGTGATTCGTTGATTAAAACACCTGTAGGGGTAAATTAAGAAAGTTGGAATATTAAGGCAGGAAGGTTAATTAACCTTCCTGCCTTTTTTGTATACTGTCTGAGATGATTAAGTTCATAACGAGTAATAATTACTCAAAAACAAGGTTGTCAAAACTTAAATTTAAGAACAATTAATTTCTATTGTACATAACATTTATTATGTATAAATATAGTTATTGTCTAAATAACTAAAAAATAAATTATAAACTTTTATTACAAATATAAAAAATATTTTTCTCTGTCCTGTTGACTGTAAAATATGTTTATTATACGATTAGACTGCTATAGTGACGACCGAAATATAAAATATAGCGATAAATCACGTAGCAAGCGGTTTAAAACCGTATGAATGTAGGTTGGGCATACCTGCTCGACGTATCAGTAAAAGATAAAGGGAAAAGAAATGGCAACTACAGCAAAAAGACAAAGAATCAGAGTTTGTTTAAAGGCTTATGAACACAAATTAGTAGATTTATCTGCTGA
>CACXGY010000015.1 GCA_902767275.1 uncultured bacterium
ACGTGTTTTTTTAGCATTTCTTTTATGAAAAGGATATGTCTATCTTCCAGCCCAAACATTATGCCAATTTTTCCTTTAATTTATTTAATAAAAACTCTGCTTCTTCTTTAAATGCAGGAATAATTTCAATTACTTTTTTTGCTATAGTTTCGTCATAAGTATGAGATGTCATATTTCTTTTTTGTCTGTAATCATCCCAAATTTCAAGATTATTTTTTAAAATTCCATATTGATTTGATTGCCTTATAATTTCGTTAAAGGTTCGTGTATTAAGACCAACGTGAGATTGCAAATCCAAAAATCTATTCATTATTTTTACAGAAAAAGAAAATGTATACTCAAATCTTTGTATCATAGAATCCCTAATGATGTCATCGGTTTTATCCGAATTCCATACATCAAGAATCTTAGCAAGACTGTTTACTGCATTTTCAAAAGTTGTTAAATCAAGTGTTTCCATATTTTGAATATATCATTTTTAAAAATTAAAGTCAATTTAGCCTATAAACTTAAACAAGCAGACTGCAATTATTCCGCAGAGCATTGAGAAAATCGCAAACCCTGTGACGATTTGTTTTTCGTTATATCCGCAAAGTTCAAAATGATGGTGTATAGGAGACATTTTGAAAATTCGTTTGCCTGTTGTTTTGAAACTTATGACCTGCAAAATTACTGATAAGGTTTCAATCACAAAAACCCCTGCAAGAATAATAAGATAGATTTCAAACTTACCCATAACAGCAAGTACACCGAGCAACCCTCCTATTGCAAGAGAACCGGTATCGCCCATAAAAACTTGTGCCTTTGGTTTGTTATACCTTAAGAAACCTAACAATGCACCTGTAATTGATGCGGATATTATAGCCAAATAATCATATCCTGCAAAATGAGCAATAATAGCAGATGCCAAGAATGCAAATACACCTGTCGATGCTGCCAAACCATCCAATCCGTCTGTTAAGTTATACGCATTTGATGCTCCGGTTATTGCAAATATAGCAATTAATGGATAAAACCAACCGCAATCAATTGAATATTTTCCAAATGTAATATATGTTGCGTTGTCGTTTGTGACCATAACGTATAAAACAGGTAATACGGCAATCAATACTTGTCTTAAAAATTTACCCCTTGCACTTAACCCTTTATTTTCATGACCTTTTATTTTTAAGAAATCATCTTGAAATCCTGCAAGTGCGTAAAATAAAAAAGTTATCAATACAATTCCTGCAAGTGTTGAAAATCTCTGTGCAAGAAACAGAGTTATAACAGAGCCTAACAATGCGGATACTATTATAAATACGCCACCCGTTGTCGGAGTACCTTCTTTTTGTTTATGGTTTTCCGGTGCTAAATCTCTGATATATTGTCCTATTGTTTTTTTTCTCAAAAAATCAATATATGGAATCCCGAATAATAGACATAGTATTAAGCCTAATAAAAAGGCTATTATCATCATTATCATCTATTTATCTCCTTTTAAATCTTCTAAATAATTCAAAATTTCTTCAAACTTCATTGCTCTTGATGCCTTTAAAAATATTGTAGTACCATTTTTAATATTAGCAAGAATGTAACGAGCGACATCTTCTGTAGTTTTGAAGTTTTGTGTATAACAAACTTTTATCTCGTCTGATATTTCTTTGGCTAAATTGCCGACTGTAAGTATTTGCAAGTTAGAATGTTTTGTACCGATTTTTTTATTAATAAACTCTCCAACTTCTTTGTGATATTGTTTTTCATCTACCCCTAATTCTCCCATATCGCCAAGAATTGCAACAACATCAGGATATAAATTTAATACAGTATTCATTGTCGCTTTCATAGAATCGGGATTTGCATTATAACTGTCATTAATCACATTATATCCTGCTATTTGCTCGATTTCCCATCTTTTTTCAATAGGTTTATACTCAAATAATCCCTTCTTTATCAAAGATACATCAATATCAAGATACAATCCTGTTTCAATGGCAGCAAGCGAATTCTCAATATTATAATCGCCTTCAATATTTAATTCATAAATATTATTTTTGTATTCAAATTTTGAATACCCGATTTTTCGCTCTATAACCTTTGTATCATTTACAGAATAATAAATTTGTTTACCGTTAAATTGTACAGTAGTTTTTATCAATTCATCATTATGGGCAATAAGCACCCCGTTTGAGTTTTGATATGATGTAATTTCACATTTTGCTTTTGCAATATTTTCTCTTGAACCCAATCTGCCGATATGAGCAGTCCCAACATTTGAAATTATTGATATATCAGGGTTTGCGTATTTTGAGATTAGATCTATTTCGCCCAGTCCTCTCATACCCGCTTCAATAATTAAAACTTCTGTCGAATTGTCCATAGAAAAGATTGTCTGGCACAAACCGATTTCATTATTATGATTAAGCGGAGTTTTGATAGTATTGTATTTTTGAGAAACTACAGAATAAACTAATTCTTTTGTTGTTGTTTTTCCTGAACTGCCGGTTATCATAATTACTGTCGGGTTTATTTTTTTTCTGTAATAATTTGCAAGTTTTAAATATGCTTCTTTTGTATCTTCGACCAATAATCCGACTGCACCGTTAAATATATCTCCTGTCGTTGTAAAATATCCTGTTGCACCTGAAGCAATTGCTTGTTCAATAAATTTTTCTCCGTCAAACTTTTCGCCTTTTAACGGAATATAAAAATCGCCATGTTTTATGGTTCTTGTATCAGTGGAAAAAATATCAATATCCTTCTGTAAAACATCAGACGGATACTCTTTAACCGGTTTTGCTCCGACTACTTCTGCTATCTCTCTTATTGTAATCATAGAAAAATTCTAGCACAAAGAAAGATAATAAAATAGCGATTAAGAGAATTTTGCTATCAATAAACAGAAACTAAAGATTGAATAAACTATTTTTAATCAACATTTTGTTCAAAATTATTTGTAATCGTGTGGATGTATTCTAAAATTTTTGAAAAATAAGGCAAACGACAATCTCCATTAAGAATAATATCCATACTTGAACGTGACGGAATAATATATTTTTGACCTGCATTAAGAATATATTCCCAATGTTTTTTAGCATTTTCGATATCTTGGTTACGTTCTTTAATTGCTCTTGTCATAAACCTGTTTTTTCTTATCTCTAAATCAGTTTCAATATAAATTTTCACATCGAAAATGTCTTGAATGGCATCATACATAGTGGCCATTCCTTCAACTACAACTATTTTATTAGATTTAACAGGAATGGATTTTGGAATAGACACACCAGTACCGTTCAATAAATATTCAGGGGTCATAATATCTTCGCCTCTTGATATTGCCTCTAAATCTTCTCTTAAAACATCCAGTTGAAAACTCGTAGGAGAATCTACATCATAACCGTTATCTCTTAAAGCATCAAACGTACCGTATTTTTCAATCAATCCGGATATATCGTTAAAATAATTATCGGTTGTAACGATTGATACAGGTAAATTTAAGTTTTTAATGACACTGGAAATTTCACGACAAATTGTAGACTTGCCTGATGCGGATTCGCCTGTTATGCCTATAACAATTCGTTTTTTAGGATTATTTATAAGTCTTTTTGAAAAACGGGCAATGAAATCCGGCTTTAAATCAATAATAACAGGTATTTCTGCTTTTCTGTCAAAAGCCAGTACCTGTTTAAATTTAGTTTGTAAATAAAACGCCAACAACTCACGTCCTGTCTTCTGAGAAAAATCAGGTTTAAAAATTTTATCATGGGAATTAACCTCTTTTGCTATAAGGTTATATATTCCTTCGTTGTTGTTTTCATTTTCCATATATTCTTACTCTGTGATATGAATAATATCATACATAATCAAAAATTTTTTTCCAGCGAATATTTAAAAAAGTTAAATATTTATAATATAACATCACCTTGTCTAAAGGTTTTGATTTCTTCATCAAAAACTCCTGCGACAGTAGAGGCTCTGCCCTTTGCAGATAATCCGTAATCTTTAACAACATAATCAACTTGAGAACCGATATAGTCAAGTGTTTCTTGATATGTTAAAGCGGCTGGCTGAGAAGATAAATTTGCACTTGTTGTCGCAAGAACATGCCCGTGAACGGCTTTGCATATATCGGCAAAAACCTCATTGTCAGGTACTCTTATTCCGACAGTCGGCATATTTGAAGTTATAAAGTCTTTTGTTTCAGAACTTTTGTTCATAACAAGGGTTAATGCACCCGGAAAATGTTGTTTTATCAATTTATGAGCAGTTTTTGAAATATTATCAACATACTTTAACAACGGATAAATATCATAAGACATTAGAATTAATGGTTTTTTTGCATCTCTGTGTTTTATTTCATAGATACGCTTAACCGCTTTTTCTGATTCCGGTAAGCAACCAATGCCCCAAACGGTATCAGTCACAAATGCTATCACACCATCTGATTGCAAAATATTTTTTATTTTTAATTTTTCTTCTTCTTCCAACATAATTTAAGTATACATTTAACAAAAAATTATGTCATGTTGAATTAAACTATTATTCAGAATGTAATGTCTTGTGCTATTCACGATTAATTCGTGTTATATTTTAATATAGTCATTAAGAGGATACTATGTTAATTTTTATATCAATAATTATAATTTTATTACTTTGTTATTCAACATTTATTGAACCGAATAAAATAAAAATAACAAAATATCATATAGAAAACGCTAAACTTAAAGGATTAAAAATAGGTTTTATAAGTGATTTTCATTTAAAATCGAATCATCAAAAAAGATTAAAAAAAATCATCAAACTATTGAAAGAACAAAATCCGGATATAATATTGTCAACGGGAGATTTTATATATAATCATAAAACGAAAGGTTCTATGAAAATAGAAACAATAGCCGAAGAACTAAGTAAAATAATTCCTCAATATGGGTTTTATACAGTATTAGGAAACCACGATTGGCTGGCAGACGGAATACATATAACAAAAATGCTTCAAGAAAAAAATATAAATGTACTCGACAACAGCAATATTCGTATATCTCTAAACACAGGAGAAAGTCTTTATATCGCAGGAGTAGAGGATTATCAAACAAAATCTCCTAATATTAATAATGCACTTCAAAATACAAATAAATCAACAATATTATTAACCCATAATCCGGATATATTCCCGCAACTTACGGAAAAAATAACCCTAACACTTGCCGGACATACGCACGGCGGACAAGTCAGACTGCCTTTTATCGGAGCGGTTATTGTTCCTTCTAAATTTCGTTCAAAATACGCAAAAGGAGTTATAAAAGAAAACGGTAATATAATGATTATTACACAAGGTCTTGGTAACAGTATTCTTCCGTTTAGATTTAATTGTTCTCCTGAAATAGTTCTAATTGAATTCTAAAAAAAATCGGTCATTCGACCGACTCAATATTTATGTAGATAAATAAACACTTAAACTTTTTTAAATTTTACCGACAAGTGACGGTGCAATTTGGATGAATTTAGTAACTAAATCTCCGTCCCATTGTTTACCTGCACCTTGCAGTAATATATCACACGCTGTTTCTAAACCTAAGCCTTTTCTGTACGGTCTGTCACTAACCAATGCGTGGAAAGCATCAGCAACTGCAACTATTTTAGCCGCTAACGGAATTTGATCACCTTTTAAATGTTCAGGATATCCTGTTCCGTCTACGTGTTCATGATGATATTTTACAATCGGAACCAAATCTCTTAAAGATTCGTTCGGCTGTAACACTTTTTCTGCACCGATTACAGGGTGCTGTTTCATGATATTCCATTCTTCATCAGATAATTTATCAGGTTTTTTCAATACGTTTTCAGGAATACCGATTTTTCCTACATCGTGAAGCAATGCACCGAGAGAAATACGTTCAACTTCATTTTCAGGTAAGTTACACGCTCTTGCAAGTGCTTCAGAATATCTGGAAACAGATGTTGAATGACCTTTTGTATAAGGATCTTTAGCATCAATTGCACCTGCCAATGATTTTGCGATTTCTTCCAAATGGTTTTGTGAGTTGATTTGTTCCGAATTGAATTTATGAAGCAATTCTTCTTCAAAGTTTACACCCATTTGTGCGTGACGTTTTGAAATAATTTCAGCATAAGATTTTAATGCTGCATCATCCCAGAAGTTAAAGTCTGCAGATGAAATGATTGCAGACATTCCATCTTTATAACCTTTCGCTTGCGAAATATACATTGCTTGTTCAGCCAATATCAGTAATTTTTCTTGTTCTTTTGCACAATCAGGATACGATGCTATACCAACTGCCACTTTGACAGGTCCTACATCGTCAACAAAACAACAAGACAAACTGTATGTAATATATTCTGCGATATATTTTGCTTCTGCTATATCAGTGTTAGGAAGAATCATTGCGATCTCATCCCCGCCGTATCTTCCTGCAACGTCAGATTTTCTCAAATTATGTTTTACTTTTTCGGCAACTAATTTGATTACCTCATCACCCTTTCCGTGTCCGAGTTCTCTGTTTATCTTTGAGATATTATTAACATCTAACATTACAACTGACAGTTCCGTATTATCAGATTCTGCCTTTGTTAATTCTCTGTTTAAACATTCTTGGAATCCACGGTGGTTATACAATTGAGTTAGGGAATCAGTATTTATATGTTCTTGACTCTTTTCCATTAAACTCATATTATCCATTATCAAAGCAATATGGTTGGCAATGAAGTTATACAATTTTTCGGAAGCATCAACGTGTCTGTCAGCAATAAGCATTACGCCAATACATCTGTTTACCGATATCATCGGTAATATACTAACTTTATGCCCTTGGAAGTAAGACATATTTAAGAAATTAACGTCATCTTTTACAATCAATTTTCTGGTATAGAAACATTGTGAAACAGGATTTTCACTATCAGAACCAAAGATTTTTGATGAATAAATATTATCCATCTTATCAATCAATTTCAAGTTTATACATTTTGAGGTTTCGTTGTATAACCCGAATGCTGTAAATGAACAATTCAAATATTTAGTTAAAATTTTGTGAACTGCAAAATAATACGAGTTAATATCGTTTAAAGTATTGATTTCAGCAAATCTGTCGACCATAGATTTATAGTCAACATTCCTTTTTTCCGGAATAACAGAATTTACTCTTGCAGTGGCTCTGCGTGGGGTTGAAGGAGGTATTGCCAGAGAATTTACCTTTGCCACCAATTTAGCCGCTGAAAGAGGTGATGTCACATTTGACGTATTAAAAGAACTTTTTTGTTCTTCTGTTTTGTATGATTGACGCTGTTCCAAAATTTACCTACACAATTATTATACTATATTTAACGTTCAAAAAGAAGGGAAATTGCTAAAATATTTTCAAATGTTAACAAGTTTTAACCAACAAATTTTGTTTCAAATTGTGTCAAATGCAATAACTACAATTGTTTAAACACATCTTACTATAATTGGTATTTATCTTTCTCAAACACAAAAATATTAATCAGAGAAAATATCATAATGACAATCAATAAAACAACCGCCAATGCGGAAGCGTAACCTAAATCAAGGTTTTCAAAAGCACGTTCATATATATAATAAACAATTGTTTTACTTGAATTTAAAGGTCCGCCTTTTGTCATTACATAAATTTCTACAAAAACTTTCATTGCAGAGATAATACTTATGGTTGAAACCAGTGCAATTGTGGGTAATATTTGAGGGATTGTAACGGTCAAATGTTTTTGTATAAAATTTGCACCGTCAATATCACATGCTTCATATAACTCTTGAGGAACACTCATTAATGCCGCAAGATATATCATCATATAATATCCTACCCCTTTCCAGATTGTTACTATTGCAACTGACAGTAACGAAAATCTTGTATCGGTTAACCAGCCTATCGGTTTTAAACCGAGTGTGGTTACAAAATAATTTAATATTCCCTCTTGTGCGTATAACCATTTGAATGCAATTGCTGCTACTACAATAGATACAATAACAGGCAAATATATCAATATTTTGTATAGAGTAATTCCTCGTATTTTTTGATTGATAAGCACTGCTAAAAACAGCGGAAATATAACCAGAAACGGAACAGCCAACACTAAAAACATGAAAGTGTTGCCCATTACTTTATAAAATAATCCCGAATGTAAGATATCATTATAGTTTTGAACCCCTACAAAATTTGGGTTATATATACTGTTTGAATAATCATAAAAACTTAACCCGATTGTTTGAAAAAACGGGATGAAAAAAAATATCATTAATATTACTAATGCCGGTAATATAAAAAGATATGGCACATATTTTTTATAATATTTAAACATAATCCTATTATAAGTTGTAAATTAGAAATAGTAAATAAAAAATATTTAAAAACAAATGGAATTTTGTCCCTTTTTCGAATAATGAATTCTTGTTTACAAATATAGAATTTTAAATAAAAACGTAATTTATATGATATTATAAATACTATGAGAAAATTTTTAATATTAGTTTTAATCTTATCTATTTATACAACATGCTACGGTGAAGAATCATCATATAGAGATGAGAAATCTACGGCCGAAGAAATAAATCTTGATGTTAATATACCAAGCAAGGGATACAATTTATCAAAACCAAAAACCGAAATTGAAAATAAAGTTAAATATTATGATGATAGTCTTGATGTTCCGATAGATTTTATGCCTGCCCCAATGCAACTTTTGAAACAGTATAGAGATGGGAATATATAATATTATTCTCTTTTTTGCTTCAAAATAATGTTCCCCTGCTGCCACTTTTTACTATCGGCGACCCCAATGGTTTTGTAAGAGAAGGGTTAGGAAAGGATTATCATTGTAGAGGGCACTATGGTAGCGGTAACTGTTGTTAACAGTACAAAAACGGAGTTAACACTATGATTAACTCCGCTAATAAACTATTTAATTGTCCTAAAATTTACTCTGTTAAAGCCTCCTCAAAATAATCTACTACTGTTGACATAACACTGTTGAACAATGTTTCAATTTCTTCTGAAATTTCTACTGCCATCGCCAAATCTTTGTTTAACATTTTTATTCCTCACTAAACTTATTGATACTGTCTTTTCAGGGTTCTGTTATTTACATAATGTTTATACGGTTAGTTTTCCATGATTCTTTAACAGTTTTAAAAAATTTGTTACATAAGTTCATGAATTATCAGACAAACCCAACGATAATCTAAAATCATCTTGTAGAGATGTTTTAGACTTAGAAGATTTCTGTTCTATGTGAATACTCTCTCGTGCAAGTTTTAATCTCTGTGCCAAAAGTTCATTAGCAAGTTTCAATTTTTGTTCGTACTTACAACTGTATTTAATGTCAGCGATATTTAATATTGCGAACATATTTTTTACAGGCTTCTTTTTTAGATATTTTATTCCGTCATTATATGCATTAATCTCTGTTTTTAAAGTTGCTCTCACTGTTTGCAATGCTTCTATTGCTTGTTCATCGTTCATTTTATTAAGATCATGTTCGACTAATTTTTTTAAAACACATTTCGGTACAAATGCACTCATCCCTGCAAAACGCTCATATACTCGTCGGTTTAATTTGATTGCTTCATCATCATGCACCAATTTTAAAGTTCTAAAATCAATAAGTTTCGGATTACAAACATGGTCAAAAAAATGCCTTGCCTCATGAATAGCAACTTCTTTTGACTTTATTCTTGTTTTATCTTTAGATAACGGTAACTCAAAATTATAGCCTTCTATATTCGTAGTTGAATGAGTATAAAATATATCTCCAAGTGAATATGTAAAACTTTCACTACTTGTTTTCCTGCCTAAAGAACCTCTCGAAATTACAGAATGATTTCGATTAATCACAAATTTGATTTTATTTTTACCTAGTATATTTAATATTCCCTGTGTAAAATCTTCAACTGAACACGAATCGTTTTTTGAACATTTGTCTAAATGTTCTGATAACATATCAGAATATCTTTGAGCAAGTTCAAACCTTTCCCGCTCACTACCTCTGCATACCGACAAAGGTAATCTTGCGGTATTTTTAATATTCGTCGATGAAGAATAAAAATAATTTGGTGCTATTTTTACCAGAGATTTCATAATGATATAACTCTTAAACATAAATTATTTTGCTATAAGAACTACATTATTCCTT
Source organism: uncultured bacterium (assembly GCA_902767275.1). GTDB lineage: Bacteria > Cyanobacteriota > Vampirovibrionia > Gastranaerophilales > Gastranaerophilaceae > UBA2883. The sequence continues at coordinate 10,138 of CACXGY010000015.1, forward strand.
AAAACTTTATAATAACTTGATAACTTATATCACATCTGATTACCCTGTCGGAGAGTTGTTTAAATCTTAAATTTAGACCAATAATCAATTATGAAAATTATTATAATAGGAGGAGTCGCAGGCGGAGCGAAAACTGCTGCAAAAGCAAAACGACTGCTTCCTGACTCACAAATCGAAATTTATACACAAGACACTCACGTTTCTTATTCTGCGTGCGGATTACCATACTATGTTCAAGGAAACTTTGAAGACTATCACAGCCTGCTTATTCGCACCCCTGAAAAATTTCAAAAGGACGGAATTGCTGTTCATCTTCAACACAAAGTCACTAAAATTTTACCTAAAGAACAAAAAATTCTGGTTCACGATATTATAAAAGACATTGACTTTCTTGTAGATTATGACAAACTCGTAATAGCAACAGGTGCTGTAGTCAATCTTCCAAACCTTAAAAATATTCATCTTAAAAACATATTCAAACTAAGAACAATAGAAGACGGAATATCATTGAGAGAAAAATTGCGTCAATCAAAAAAAGCAGTAATCCTCGGAGGCGGATATATCGGACTAGAACTGTTAGAAGCCTTTGTTTCAAACAAAGTTCACACCACAATGATAGAACGTTCCGACCACATTATGTCTGTACTCGATGATGAAATCGCTGTACTTGTACAAGATTTTGTAAAGAATCTGTATCCTGAATACACTACCGTTTTAAACAATGACAATATCATAGAACTCATCGGAGAAAATAAAATTGAAGCCGTAAAAACTCAAAGCGGAAAAATAATAGAAACCGATTTGATACTAATGGCGACAGGTGTAAAACCTGTCGTAGATATTGCAACGGATGCCGGCATAAAACTCGGAAAAACAGGAGCAATAAAAGTCAACAGTAGAATGGAAACCAATATAAAAAATATTTATGCATGCGGAGATTGCATAGAAAGTGTTTATATGACATCAGGCATAGCCGCATGGCTTCCGCTAGGTTCAAATGCAAACAAAGAAGGCAGATGCACCGCTATAAATGTATGCGGACAAGTAGATGACTTTGAAGGGGTTTTAGGCTCAGCCGTCACAAAATACTTCGGATTAACAATATCTATGACGGGTTTAACTGAAAAACTCGCTCAGAAACACGGATATGATACTGTTTCTGTAATGATAACAAAACGTGATAAAGCAGGTTACATGCCTGATGCTGAAAATGTTACCCTAAAACTTGTCGCAGATAAACGCACGCACCAATTACTTGGAGGTCAAGCAATCGGATGTGGAGATGCAGATAAAAGAATAAATACTCTCTCTGCCGCAATCCTTCGTTATGCAACTGCAGAAGAACTTTCAGGAGCAGATATTACTTATGCTCCGCCTTTTTCAACAAGTATTGACCCTTTAATTTCTGCCGCCAGAATTCTTGCCGACAAACTTAAACAATAGTTATATAAATTCATAACCTACAGGTACTTTTACTTCACTGTTTTTTGCAATCGCACACAAATCTACAACTATTATTATTGTGTTCAAAATTACCATTATCGGTGCCGCTATTATTGCAAATAACCATCCGATTATCGGTACCATAAAGAACAAAGATATTAAAAATAATAAAAGTTCAAAATTCAAAAATGCTTTTGATATCTCATAAGATGAATCTGAAATAAATTTTTTCAAGCATAAAACCACTACTAATGCCGGTATAAACATAAAAAACAACGATGCTACTAACATTGCAACAACAATTATTCTATCAGTATCATCTTTAAATACAGGTGTATATTGTTTCATTTTTCCCCCTCGTTTTAATCCTACTGATAGAATATTATTTTATTTTTTATATCTTGTCAATATCAAAATACAGTAAATTTGATAATTATAGTTTTGTCAGATAAAAATCAATAAATTCAAGAAAAATATCTTTTCAAATATTGCCCTGTATAAGAATTTTTCACTTCAGATATTTTCTGAGGAGTTCCTTGTGCGACAATTGTTCCGCCGTCAACTCCGCCATTAGGACCTAAGTCAATAATATTATCCGCTATTTTTATTAAATCCATATTATGTTCAATAATAAGTATTGTATTACCGGAATCCGCAAGTCTGTGAATAATCTTAATCAATTTATCCAAATCATTCCAATGCAAACCGACAGAAGGTTCATCTAACAAATACAGTGTCTTACCTGTTGCACGTTTATTTAATTCGGAGGCAAGTTTTATTCTTTGTGCTTCTCCGCCCGAGAGAGTTGTCGCACTCTGGCCGAGTTTTATATAATCAAGACCGACATCATTCAAGGTTTGAAGTTTATTCTTTATTTGAGGTACACTGTCAAAAAATTCCAACGCTTCTTTAACACTCATCTCAAGAACGTCATATATAGTTTTTCCTTTATATTTTACCTCGAGCGTTTCTTTATTGTACCTGTGTCCGCCGCATACATCACATTTAACATAAACATCTGATAAGAAGTTCATTTCAATTTTTAATAATCCGTCGCCTTTACAAGCCTCGCATCGTCCGCCTTTTACATTAAAACTAAATCTTCCCGCTTTATATCCTCTCATTTTTGCTTCATTTGTTTTCGCATAGAGTTCTCTTATCGGAGTAAATACATCCGTATATGTTGCCGGATTAGAACGAGGTGTTCTTCCTATCGGAGATTGGTCTACTTCAATAACCTTATCTATATATTCAAATCCTGTTATTTCTTCTACCCCTTGCGGTTTTGGTTTATTCCCTCTGAGTTTATGAAGTGCATATTGATAAATAATATCATTCATTAATGTAGATTTTCCCGAACCTGAAACTCCTGTAAGAACAGTTATTTTCCCCAGCGGAATATCTACACTTATATTTTTCAAATTATTTTTTGTCGCACCTTTGACATGCAAACATTCTCCGTTTCCTTCACGAAGTTTATCAGGAATCGGAATATATCGCTCTCCTGATAAATATTTACCGGTCAGAGAATCTTTTGATTTAATAATATCTTCAAGTTGTCCTTTTGCGACAATATGTCCGCCATTAAGTCCTGCTCGAGGTCCGATATCAACTATATAATCTGCATTACGCATTGTATCTTCATCGTGTTCTACAACAATTAATGTGTTACCGAGATTTCTCAATCTGAGCAGTGTTTTTATTAACCTGTCATTATCTTTTTGATGCAAACCGATAGAAGGCTCATCAAGAACATACAACACTCCTGACAATCCGCTTCCTATTTGTGTCGCCAATCGTATTCTTTGGGCTTCTCCTCCCGATAAAGTTCCTGCCATTCGTGCTAAATCCAAATAACTCAAACCTACATCCATCAAGAATTTTAACCTTGCTCTGATTTCATCCAGAACCTGTTTAACTATTTTCATTTGAAACTCTGTCAGCGTTAAATATAAATCCGAGATAAACTTATACGCTTCATCTATCGGCATTGAACAAAATTCATGGATATTTATTCCCGCAATTTTTACAGCAAGCGGAAACGGCTTTAATCTCCCGCCGCCACACGCTTCGCAAGGTGTTGTTATCATATATTTTTGAATTTCTTCTCTCCAATATTCTCCTTCAGATTCGTTATAATGTTTCATCAAAAATGGAATAACACCTTCGTATCTTCTTAATTTTTTCTGATAACGTTTTGTACCAAATTTCTTAACATTTATCCATAAAGTTTCTTTACCCGAACCGTATAAAATAATATGTTGATGCTCAGCAGATAATTCTTCAAACGGAGTATCCATACTAAATCCGTAATTATCTGCAACACTCTGCAACAAATCAAAATAATAACTGTTTGAAGTTTTACTCCAAGGATAAATTGCCCCCTGTGCAAGTGATTTTGTTCTGTCAGGTACAACTAAATCACTATCTACTTTGAAATCGAAACCAAGACCGCCGCATCTTTCACATGCTCCGTATGGATTATTAAAACTAAATATTCTCGGAGCAAGTTCCTCAAAACTTATTCCGCAATTTTCACAGGCAAGTTTCTCACTATACATAATTTCTTCTTGACCTATTATATCTATAATAACAAGTCCGTCGGCTTTTTGGAGTGCTGTTTGAACACTGTCTGCTATTCTCGACTGTGCAGATTCTTTTACCACAACTCTATCCACAACAACATGAATTGTGTGTTTTTTTGTTTTAGCAAGTTCTATATCATCTTCATCAAGATTATAAACTTCACCGTCAACCTTAACTCTCACAAACCCTTCTTGCCTTAGTTCATTAAAAAGTGAAGAATACTCTCCTTTTTTACCTTTTACAACAGGAGCAAGAATTTGAATTTTTGTACCTTCAGGTTGTTTAAAAATACTTGCAACAATTTCATCTATAGTTTGCGGTTTAATTTCTGCTCCGCACTGAGGACAATAAGGTGTACCAACTCTTGCCCACAGAAGTCTAAGATAATCATATATCTCTGTAACCGTTCCGACCGTTGAACGAGGATTGTTGCTTGTTGATTTTTGATCAATAGATATAGCGGGCGTTAATCCGTCAATAGAATCAACGTCAGGTTTATCCATTTGTCCCAGAAATTGACGTGCATACGTTGAAAGACTCTCGACGTATCTTCTTTGTCCTTCCGCAAAAATTGTATCAAATGCCAACGAACTCTTTCCCGAACCTGACACACCGGTAAATACAATAAGTTCATTTTTAGGCAATTCCAAAGATACATTTTGCAAGTTATGTTGTCTTGCCCCTTTTATAGAAATAGTGTCGCTCATTCCTTCTCCTTAGCAACATTTTACATCAAGATATATTGTTCGGCAAACAAATAGGTTATTTTAATTCTCCAACCAAATCATAATCATCACAATCAATTATTTTTATATTTTCTATATCACCCGGCACAAGTGGTTCATCTGTTTTTATATAAACAATTCCGTCTACCTCAGGAGCATCATTCTGACTTCTTGCCGTAACATATCCGTCATCGGTAAAGTTTTCTATTATACAAGGTATTGTTTTTCCTATAAATCCTTCATTGACTTCTCTTGATATTTTCTGTTGAAGTTCCATTAATTTTTTATACCTTGAGTGCATTATTTTCTTTGAAATTTGTGGTTTCATCTCATAAGACGGAGTACCTTTTTCTCTTGAGTACTCAAAAACTCCCATTTTATTAAATTTCATTTCTTTAACAAAATTATATAAATGCTCAAATTCTTCTTCGGTTTCTCCCGGATATCCAACTATAAATGCTGTTCTTATAGCAACATTTGGAATCCGTTTTCTTATATTTTCAATCATTGGTCTATAATCAAAAGACGGTCTGTTCATTCGTTTGAGCATTTCAGGATGTGAATGTTGAAGCGGAATATCAACATATTTTACTACTTTGTCACATTCTGCTATCGTATCCAACAATTCATCTGTCATTTGTGTCGGATATGCATACATAATTCGTATCCAGCCTAAATTTTCTATTTTATTTAATTCTTTCAACAGTTCCGGCAACATCGGTTTTTTATATATATCTACTCCATAACCCGTTGTATCTTGTGCAATAAGAATAATTTCCGTTACTCCTTTTTTAACGAGAGATTTTGCCTCTGATATAATATCCTCCATTTTTCTGGAACGATAATCCCCTCGTAAATATGGAATAATACAATACCCGCAACGATAGTTACATCCGTCTGCTATTTTTATATATGAACTTGAACCCATTGTAATCTGCTGCCGCTGAATATTTTCAGGATAAATATATTCAGGATTTTCACTTATAATTTCAATATATTCTTCCCCGCCGTCAATCGCTTTAATCACATTTACAAGTTGCGTAAAATCAGTAGTTCCTACCAGTGCAGATATTTCAGGAATAGCACTTTTTAATTCTTTGCCGTGTTTTTGAGCAAGACAACCCGCTATAATTACCTTTTTACCTTCATTAATCATTTCTAAAATAGAATCTACGGATTCTTTCTCCGCATCATGAATAAAAGAACAGGTATTTATAATAACAATATCCGCATCGGTTTCATCTAAACTTATAGAATAACCGTTTTCCGCTAAGAATCCAAGAATCAATTCTGAATCCACCAAATTTTTAGCACATCCGTGACTTATTAATGCTATTTTTTTTATTTGCGGCATATACACCCTAATTAGCAGACGTCGTTTCTGCAGTTTCTCCTTGTTCTGTTTTTCCCGATTGCTGTGTAATAAAATACATGTGATAACTTTCTGAATCTATATCAGATGCCCAATCAACTTGTGCTTTGTCATCAACCACTGTAAATATATTATTTAATTCGCCGATAGTCATATTTCCGCTTAATCTGTAACCATCATAATTTCCTCCGGAGGTAGAAATTAACATATATTTTACACTACCGGCAGGTTTGTCTATCTGTACAGAGTTTTCTCCGAAAGTATCAATGTTTATTATTAACACATCAGGGAACAATTTCTTTATCCCTTTCACTGAAAGGGTATTAAATGTAAAGTTCCCATACGCATTATCAAGGCTCTTTATTTGTAAGTGGTTTTGTGAAAAAGCAATTAATTGCCCCGATTTTATCATAAATTTTGCATTTTCTTCCAACTGTATACTTTGATTTGTTTTTTTGTATTTATAGTCATACACATCATAACCATTGCTTGTTTCTGCTAAAATAATGTCTCCCTTTTTCAATGCTTTTGATGCATCATAAGGTATCCAACTGCTTGTTGAAGATACATAAATATATTGGAATGTATCATCTGTGCGAAGTTGCATAATATTCTTTCTGATTAGTGTGAATATATCCGACAATTCTGATTTTTCCGGCTTTATTGCATCTAATGTTTTTTGATATTCATACGGATACATTTCATCGAATTGTTTTTCGGATATACCATTTGCTGAATTTGCTAAATGAGAGAAAAGTTCTTGCAATTGAGAATCCGGATATTTTTTCATGAACTTTTTATCACTTTTTGGGAATATTTTTTTGTTAATATTAACCATATTTGTTCTGTCTGATGTAAAAGTATAAACAAGAGTATATGAGAATAACAAATCTTTCACTTCATCAGAATATCTAAATTCTTTGTGAGAATTCATAAATGTTTCGTAATCCCCAATTCTTTGTGCTAATTGATATGGCTTTATTGTTAACTCATCTTTAAACACTGATTGACAATAATGTTTTGCACGGAGTTTGAGATAATCATTTACCATTGGTGGCAAATATTTTCCGTATTTTTTATATGTGAATCTTGCATCTTCTTGCAAATGATATTTTGAATAACTTTCATCCGCTTCTATAAATAATCCCACCTTTGATAAAAGTTTGTCATATTGTTTGGCAATCGCTTTAAACTCTTTTTTATCTTTTGGCATTAAATATTTAACATTTTCTTGAAGCAAGTTAGAATTATCATAATTTTGAAGTTTAAGCAATTCTTTCCTATATTTATCAAATGTTTCCATTTTTGTATCCATATCATCATCTGAAACTTTGAGATACAATTCTAGGAAATTTTGAACTTCTTTAAGATTACTAATCAAACCTCTCAACGATTCAGGTTCTGTTAACTCAGGTATTAAAGAAGGATTTTCGACATATTGTTGATATTTCATCTTATCAAAATTCAACATATCTCCTGCAAAGTAATTTTTTGCAAATAAAATCCCAAATAACCCTACTATTATAACCAACATAACCGCAACACCTTTTAAAAAGGTTTCGCCAAATGAAAATTCTTTTTGTTGTTTCTTATGTATTTTTGTATATGAATCTTTGTAATATGAATGAGAATATATTTCATCTTTTGTAGTTTCTTCAAGTTTATATCCGCAATATAAACAAAACTTAGAACTGTCATTTATTTCTTTACCGCATTTTGGGCAGAACATAATTTTACTCCTTTGTGATAATTATTTTTGTATATTGATTTTAACACAAAAAATTAAGGAATAAATTTTTATTACAGAATTTTACTTTGCTTATCGAATAATTATTATATTTAGAACTATTTTCTTATCCCATTAAGAATATATCCTCTTGCCTCTAATGCCTGTTCTTTTGTCAGAGGAGGAGTATCTGATAGTTCATACCTCAAGCCGAGTTCTTTATACTTACTTTTTGCCATATCATGATACGGAAGAACATCCAATGCCTTAACTGTTTTTAATGTTTTTATAAATTCTCCTAACTCAGTTAAATATTTTTCATTATATGTTATCTCCGGAACAACAACATGCCTTATCCACATAGATATACCTTTATCAGAAACATATTTTGCAAACTCAAGAATATTCTTATTTGAATGTCCCGTCAATTTCTTATGCTCAATATCATCAATGTGTTTAATATCCAACATCACTAAATCTGTATATTTTAACAACAAATCAATTTTATCCGTATTTGCAGGATTAAACAATACTCCTGAAGTATCCAAGGCGGTATGAATCCCTTTTTCTTTTGCTTCTTTAAATAACTCTGTTACAAAATCTGTTTGCATAAGGGGTTCACCGCCGGTTACGGTTAATCCGCCATTTTTCACAAATTCTTTCACTCCGTCATATTGAGATAAAATCTCAGCCACAGACATCTTTTTATTACTGTATGTCGCCCAAGTATCAGGATTATGACAATACAAACACCTCATTGGACACCCTTGTAAAAAAACAACAAACCTTATCCCCGGTCCGTCAACCGTTCCGCAACTCTCTATTGAATGAATATTTCCTATTATTTCTTCCGCCATAATGCTATTCTATGATAAAAACTTCTTTATAACTACAAAAAATGGACAGACATTTTATCTGCCCATTTTTTAATATTATTTTTAATACTATAAAGACTTATGAAAAGTTCTTGAGATAACATCATCTTGCTGTTCTTTAGTTAATTTAGTAAAATTAACGGCATATCCTGAAACTCTGATAGTAAGTTGAGGATATTTTTCAGGATGTGCTTGTGCATCTAACAAAGTTTCTTTATTAAACACATTAACATTAAGATGATGTCCGCCTTTTTCAACATAACCATCCAATAAGTTTATTAAATTTTCTTCTTGCATTGTTGTCATAATCTTATTCCCTTTTTATTTAAACCTACACAAAATTAACAAGAGCCTTCGCAGCATCCGCAATCAAGATTGATTGCTAAATCGCCCATAAACACCTCATCTTTACCGAGTGCATTCGGAATAATAGAGAATGTATTTGAAATCCCGTCTTGAGCATCGCCAAATGGCAATTTTGAAACAGATGCCAAAGATGCTGCAGCACCGTTACTGTCACGTCCGTGCATTGGATTTGCACCCGGTGCTAACGGTACTCCGCTTTTTCTTCCGTCAGGAGTATTACCTGTTTTCTTTCCGTATACAACATTTGATGTGATTGTCAAAATTGACATTGTAGGAATAGAATTTCTATAAGTATAGTGTTTTCTTATCTTTGACATAAATGTCTTAACAAGATTAACCGCTAAACTATCTACTCTGTCATCATTATTGCCATACTTCGGATAATCCCCTTCAACCTCATAATCCACAACAATGCCGTTTTCATCACGAATAGTCTTAACTTTTGCGTATTTAATCGCAGAAAGAGAATCCGCAACGACTGACAAACCTGCTATTCCTGTTGCGAAATAACGTTTTACATCTCTGTCATGCAGAGCCATTTGCGAACGTTCATAACAATATTTGTCATGCATATAGTGGATTACGTTCAATGTGTTAACATACAAGCCTGCTAACCATTCCATCATATCATCGTACTTTGACATAACCTCATCAAAATCGAGATATTCTGACGTGATAGGTCGATATTTAGGGCCTACTTGTTCTTTAAGTCTTTCATCAACTCCGCCGTTTATTGCATAAAGCAAACATTTAGCAAGGTTTGCTCTTGCACCGAAAAATTGCATTTCTTTACCGACTACCATTGATGAAACACAACACGCTATTGCATAATCATCGCCATGAGTTGCTCTCATCAAATCATCATTCTCATATTGAATTGATGATGTTGTTATAGAAATATGAGCAGCATACTGTTTGAAATTATGCGGCAATCTTGTTGACCACAACACCGTCATATTTGGTTCCGGTGCTGTTCCTAAATTTTCTAATGTATGCAAATATCTGAACGAATTCTTTGTAACCATGTGACGGCCGTCAATACCCATACCGCCGATAGATTCTGTAACCCATGTAGGATCACCGGAAAATAATGAATTGTATTCAGGTGTTCTTGCAAATTTAACCAATCTTAATTTCATAATAAATTGGTCTATCAATTCTTGTGCTTCAACTTCGGTAATAATACCTTCTCTTAAATCTCTTTCAATAAATATATCCAAGAAAGTAGAAGTTCTACCGATAGACATCGCAGCACCGTTTTGTTCTTTTACGGCTGACAAATATCCGAAATATAACCATTGAACCGCTTCTTTTGCATTTCGTGCAGGTTTTGATATATCTAACCCGTATATCTTGCCAAGTTCAATCATTTCTCTTAAGGCATTTATCTGTTCTGCGATTTCTTCTTTTAATTGTATCTTTTCAGGAGTCATTTCCCCATCAAGAGAAGCATGCTGTTCTTGTTTATCAAGAATAAGTCTATCAATACCATAAAGAGCAATACGTCTATAATCCCCTATAATACGACCTCTGCCATAAGCATCCGGCAACCCTGTCAAAATAGCGGCATGTCTTGCTTTTCTCATTTCAGGAGTATATGCATCGAATACACCTTGATTATGTGTTTTTCTATATTTTGTAAAGATTTCTTTTACTTCCGGATCAACTTCATAACCATAAGAATTACATGCTCCTTCAGCCATTCTTATACCGCCAAAAGGCTGCAAAGAACGTTTTAAAGGTGCATCTGTTTGAAGTCCTACTATTTTTTCCAAATCTTTGTCAATATATCCTGCACCGTGAGATGTTATCGTAGAAACAATTTTTGTATCCATATCAAGAACTCCGCCGTTTTCACGTTCTTTCTTGAATAAATCACAACATTTTTCCCACAACTTCACTGTTGCTTCTGTAGGAGAAGCCAAAAAACTTGAATCCCCATCATACGGAGTGTAATTTCTTTGAATAAAATCTCTTACATTGATTTCATCAGTCCATTTCCCTGACACAAATTCGGTTTCTGCATACATTTTCTTTGATTGTGAAACAACGGAGCGAATATCATTATTAATAATTGTTCTGTTGATTTCTACTTTTTTTCCGCTAAAATCCGGCTTTGTGACATTTTTGTTTTCCATTAGGTTCTTTTTGTCAGATATTTTTTCGTCTGAGTGCAAGGAACTACCATACACACTATCCATTTAAATCTCCTTATAATTCAGTTATTAATCCCTATCTGCATATAAAAGTGATACTATACACGAATCTATTATACATCATAAAATAAAACATGTCACGCACTTAATGTAAATTAATATTTAAATTAATATTTTTTTTAATAAATTAATATTATAAAGATAACAGTAGTCTATTGAGTTTTATTTGTTTTGTTGCACCCAACCTTTAAAAAACTAACTACTGTTCGTGATAATTTCAAGTGTCCAAATTTCAGAAACTTGCAATTTATTCTAGGCATCTACTGTTTATAACAACTCTTTTATATCAACTTCAAAATATTTTGCTATTTTATCAAGTTTGTCAATAGTAATATTAATATTACCTTTTTCAAGTTTTGAAATATATGAGTTATCAAATCCAAGTAATAGAGATAACTCTTCCCTTTTAAGACTTTTTGAAGTTCTTAATTCTTGTACACTTTTAGCAATTTTATTTTTTACTTCTTGACTCATATTCCATATTATTAAAAATTTATGCTATCATATACAGGAATGACATTCCAATATTATAAGGCAATATTATTATGTTTAAGAAAACAATGACAAAATCAAAACAATAGTGACCCTCCCTAGCACAAGGAGGGGAAGATAATTTTTTTCCTTGTCAATGGAATTATAAGATTATAACTCCCTTTAACAAGGGGAGTCGGCTTTGTTGTGGTTCTGTGATTACAAAGCCGGAGGGGTTGCCTATTATTTATCTTGATGCGTCTAAAACAACACCTTATTTGCTATATTTTAACTTGTTAGAAGTTACATAAAATTATCATGGATAGTAGTGACTTTATTTATCAGCAACCCTTCCCTAACCCTTCCCTTGCAAAGGGCAGGGAACATGACATCCTTCCCTTAACAAGGGAAGGACTGAGGATGGGTTACGACAATATTTGTTCAGTATTGATATCAGATTTTTGAATAATTTCGAACAATCAATGTTGA